>JAEXTU010000124.1 GCA_023453335.1 Pseudomonadota bacterium
CTTCGTGGAGGTCATGGTGGTGGCCTTCTTCCCCTCCACCTACCGGGACCTCTTCGCCTTCACCATCCTGCTCATCATCATGACCTGGAAGCCCACCGGCCTGTTCGGCGTGGCCAAGACCACCAAGATATAGGGGGACGAAGCCATGCAACGACTCACCGTCCCCGCCCTGCTCCTCGCCTGCGCCGCGCTCCTGGGCCTGGCCTCCCAGTACGGCTGGATGGACCTCTACGTGCAGACCACGATCATGTTCCTGTTCATCAACGTGATCATGTCCACCAGCCTGAACCTCATCAACGGGAACATGGGCGAGTTCTCCTGCGGCCACGCCGGGTTCATGTGCGTGGGCGCCTACGTGTCCTCCATCGTGGCCGTGGCCCTGTTCACCAAGTCCAGCTATTTCGGCGAGCCGCTCCTGCCCGCCTCCTGGGCGGTGCTGGGCATGCCCCTGTCGCTGTTGGCCGGCGGGGTGGCCGCGGCCCTGGCCGGGCTCCTGGTGGCCTTCCCCTCCTTCCGCACCCGGGGCGACTACCTGGCCATCATCACCCTGGCCGCCAACTACATCATCCTCTCGGTGTTCGTGAACCTGGACGTCATCGGCGGCCCCCGCGGGTTCATGGGCATGAAGAAGGTGCTGAACGCCATGGGCGAGGTGGCGGACATCCCCTGGATGATGCTGCTCTCCTTCGCCTGCACGGTGTTCACCGTGTTCATCCTGCGCCGGTTCCTGTCCTCCTCCCTGGGCAAGGGGGTGATGGCCGTGAGCCAGGACGAGATCGCCGCCGAGATCATGAGCGTGAACACCAACCGCATCAAGCTGGTGGCCTTCATGCTCTCCTCGGGCCTGGCCGGCCTGGCCGGCGGCCTGATGGCCTTCGTGCTGGGCTACGTGAACCCCTCGGCGTTTGGCATCCTCAAGTCCACCGAGGCCATGGTCATGGTCTACCTGGGCGGCATGGGCTCCATCACCGGCGCGATCCTCTCGGCGGTGCTCATGACCGGGCTGGGCGAGGTGCTGCGGCCGCTCGGCATCCTCAAGTGGGTGGTGATTCCGCTCACCCTCATCCTGCTCATGCAGTTCCGGCCCGAGGGGATCATGGGCAACCGGGAGCTCTCCGACATCTTCCCGCGGCTGCGCCGCTTCTACACGTTCAAGTAAGGAGCGCGCCATGCCCCTGCTCGATATCAAGGACCTGACCATCCGCTTCGGCGGCCTGGCCGCGGTGAGCGAGTTCGAGTGCGCCTTCACCGGGGGCGAGCTCATGGGCCTCATCGGCCCCAACGGCGCGGGCAAGACCACGGTGTTCAACATGGTGAGCGGCTTCTACAAGCCCACTTCCGGCAGCATCGTGTTCGACGGGCGCGCCACCGCGGGCCTCAAGCCCCACCAGGTGACCGCCCTGGGCATCGCCCGCACCTTCCAGAACATCCGGCTCTGGAAGGAGATGAGCGTGCTCGACAACATCCGGGTGGCCCAGTACTACCGCCTGGGCTACGGGGTGACCGACTGCTTCCTGCGCACCCGGCGCTACACGGACCGCGAGGCCGACATCGAGCGCACCTCCCGGGAGATCCTGGAGGCCCTGGACCTCTCCCGCGCCGCCGACGAGGTCCCCTCCAACCTGCCCTACGGCCTGCAGCGCCGGGTGGAGATCGCCCGGGCCCTGTCCCTCAAGCCCAAGCTCCTGCTCCTGGACGAGCCCGCCGCGGGCCTGAACTCCGCGGACGTGGAGGGGCTCATCTCCCTGATCCGCTGGGTGCACCAGGAGTTCAAGCTCACCATCTGGATGATCGAGCACCAGATGAAGGTGGTCATGAGCCTGTGCCAGTGGATCAAGGTCATCGACTTCGGCCGCATCATCGCCGAGGGCACCCCGGAGCAGATCCAGGCCAACCCGGAGGTCATCAAGGCCTACCTCGGGGACGAGAACATCTAGGCCGCCCCCGCAAGGACGACTATGAGCACCCCCCTGCTTTCGGTGGAGAACCTCCACGTCAGGTACGGCAACATCGAGGCCCTGCACGGCCTGTCCTTCACCGTGCACGAGGGCGAGATCGTGACCCTCATCGGCGCCAACGGGGCGGGCAAGACCACCACCCTGCACTCCATCACCCGCCTGCCCCCGCCCGAGGCCCCGCGCGTCACCGCCGGGGACATCAAGCTCAAGGGCCAGAGCATCCTGAAGACCGAGCCCCAGGACCTGGTGCGCCTGCACGGCGTGGCCCTGGCCCCGGAGGGCCGGCACATCTTCGGCAACTTGACCGTGCTGGAGAACCTGGAGTTGGCCACCTACGCCCGCAAGGACACCGAGAACGTGCCCCGCGACTACGAGCGCATCTTCGCCCTGTTCCCCCGCCTGGCCGAGCGCAAGAAGCAGCGCTCCGAGTCGCTCTCCGGCGGCGAGCAGCAGATGCTGGCCGTGGGCCGGGCGCTCATGAGCAAGTGCTCCTTCCTGCTCCTGGACGAGCCCTCCATGGGCCTGGCCCCCCTGCTCATGTACGACATGTTCCGCACCCTCAAGACCCTGAACCAGGAGGGCATGACCATCCTCCTGGTGGAGCAGAACGCCCGCCTGGCCCTCCAGTTCGCCCACCGCGGCTACGTGCTGGACACCGGCCAGATCGTGGCTGAGGGCTCGGGCCCGGAGCTCATGGAGAACCCCGAGGTCAAGAAAGCCTACCTCGGCGGCTAATCCTCCCACTGCCATGACTACCACTTCCCGCCCGCCCTGCGTGACCCTCATCGGCATGGCCGGGGCGGGCAAGAGCACCGTGGGCCGGCTGGTGGCCGCCGGCCTCGGCTTCGCCCACCTGGACACCGACGACCTGATCTGCGCGGCCTATGCCCGGCCGCTGCAGGAGGCCTACGACTACCTGGGCCGCGAGCGCTTCCTGCGGGCCGAGGAGGAACTGGTGGCCGGCCTGGACCTGGCCCGCTCGGTCATCTCCACCGGCGGCAGCGTGGTCTACGGCCCCCGGGCCATGGCCCGGCTCAAGACGCTGGGGCCGGTCATCCACCTGCACGCGGACCTGGACAGCGTGGCCGCCCGGGTGGCCGCCAACCCGCAGCGCGGGCTGTGCATCGCCCCGGGCCAGACCCTGGCCGAGCTGTGCGCCGAGCGCGAGCCCCTGTACCGGGCCGCCGCGCAGTACGTGCAGGACTCCTGCAACCTCTCCGCGCCCCAGTGCGCCGAGGCCATCCTGCGCTGGCTGGCCGGGCAGGGGTTCGCCCGTGTCTAGGCTGGGGATTTTCCGCCGCCTGGCCGCCCTCTACGCCCGCATGCAGGCGGAGTACGACCGGGCCGCGGCCGCCGCGCCGGGCTTCACCTGCGCCGGCTGCCCGCAGAACTGCTGCACGAGCTTCTTCCAGCACCACACCTACGTGGAGTGGGCCTACCTCTGGCAGGGGATGCAGGAGCTGCCGGCCGAGCGGCGCGAGGCCTTCCTGGCCCGGGCCCGCGACTACCTGGACGCGGCCCGCGCCGCGGTGGGCCGGGGCGAGACCCCGGCGGCCATGTGCCCGCTGAACCTTCAAGACGGGGACGACGGCCGCTGCGGCCTGTACGGCCACCGGCTCATGATCTGCCGGCTGCACGGGGTTCCCCACGTGCTGGCCGCGCCGGGCCGGCCCCGCGCCGCGTACCCGGGCTGCTGGCGCTACGGCGAGGCCGCCCCCGGCCCGGCCCCCCTGCTCCTGGACCGCACCCCGCTCTATCGCGACCTGGCCGCCCTGGAGCGCGACTTCCTGGGCGCGCGGGCCGGCCG
>JAEXTU010000139.1 GCA_023453335.1 Pseudomonadota bacterium
CGGCCGGCCCAGGGCCAGGCGGCCCAGCAGGCAGGCCCCGCCGCACAGGGCCACGGTGAGCGGCGCGCCGAGGCTCTCGGCCAGGAACCCCGCCATGAGCGCCCCGAAGGGGGCCACGCCCATGAACATCATGGAGAACAGGGCCATGATCCGGCCGCGCAGCGCGTCCGGGGCCAGGGTCTGGAGCAGGGTGTTGGACGCGGCCATGAACAGGATCATGCCGTAGCCCACCGGCACCAGGAGCGCGGCCGAGAGCCAGAAGTCGCCGGACAGGGCGAAGGCGACCAGGGACAGGCCGAAGCCCGCGGCGGCCCAGAAGCGCAGCTTCCACAGGCCGGTGGTGTCCCGGCGCAGGGACAGGGTCAGGGCCCCGGCCAGGCTGCCCGCGCCGGCCGCGGTCATGAGCAGGCCGAAACCGCCGGCTCCTGAATTCAGCACCTTGGACGCGAACACCGGCATGAGCACCAGGTAGGAGGAGCCGAACAGGCTGCCCAGGGCGATGAGCGCCAGCACCTGCCGGATCTCGGCGGTGCTCCAGGCGTAGGAAAGGCCCTCGCGCAGCCGGGAGAGGAAGGGCGCGCGGGCCGGGGCCGTGCCCCGGGGCGGCAGGCGCATGGCCGCCAGGCTGGCCAGCACCGCCAGGAAGGAGAGACCGTTCAGGAGGAAGCACCAGCCCTCGCCCACCGCGGCCAGGACCACGCCGGCGGCGGTCGGGCCCACCACGCGGGCCAGGTGGAACATGGAGGAGTTGAGCCCGATGGCGTTGCTAAGGTCCTCCTTGCCCACCATGTCCACGAGGAAGGACTGGCGGGTGGGCACGTCCATGGCGCTGGTGATGCCGAGCAGGGTGGCCAGGGCCACGATGTGCCAGACCTGGACCACCTCGGCCAGGCAGAGCACGGCCAGGGTGAAGGCCAGGAGCATGGCCACGGTCTGGGTGAGCAGCAGGATGGAGCGGCGTTCGGCCCGGTCGGCCCAGTCGCCGCCCACCAGGGCCAGGACGAAGACCGGGGCCAGGGCCGCGAAGCGGACCAGGCCCAGGGCCGCGCTGGAGCTGGTCAGGCGGTAGACCAGCCAGGCCTCGGCCACGTTCTGCATCCAGGTGCCGGTGAGGGACACGAACTGCCCCGCGAAGAAGAGCCGGAAGTTGCGGTGCTTGAAGGAGCGGGTCAGGGCCGCCCAGGCCCCGAGGGCCGGGGCCGCGCCTCCCGGATAGGGAGCGTTCTCGGCCATGGGTCACTCGCTGGTGGGGCCGGCCGGAGGTTGCGGGGCGTAGCCCGCGTCGCGGGGCAGGAACAGGGCGCGCAGGGTGCGCAGTGAGGCGGTCACCTGCTCCAGTTCGGCCCCGGAGAGGCCGGCCAGGCGCTGGGAATAGGCCTGGGCCGCGGACGCCCGGGCGATGCGCAATAGCCCCTCGCCCCCGGGGGTCAGGGAGAGGATCACCCGGCGGCGGTCCTCCCGGCTGGAGATACGGGATACCATTCCCCGCCGCACCAGGGCGTCCACCAGCTTGGACATGGACGGGGCCGACAGCCCCATGCCTTCGGCCAGGTCGCCCAGCCCGCACTTGGGGTGCCGGCGCAGCCACACCAGGGTGCGGAACTGGGGCACCGACAGGTCCCCGGCCCGGCCCGCCCGCATCTCCTCCCGGAAGAACTGCATGAGCTGTGGAACGGCCTCCATGAGCTCCCGGGCGCATTCGTCGATCAGAGTCTTCACACTCGTTTCTCCGTAAAATAATTTCGTTGAGAAACTATTAATGCGAGAAAGAGTCGGGGTCAAGTCCGACCTTTGAAGGAGGAATTGCCGCAGGAAGGGAGGGGTTCAGCCCAGGGCCACCAGCTCCATCTCGCCCCAGACCGCGATGGAGCCGCCCAGCTGGGCGAAGACCCCGTCGATGCCCGCCGGCTGGAGGGCCTGGGCCGCGGCGGTGACCCGGGAGAGGTCGCGGCGGGTGCGCAGAAGGTTGCCCAGGGCGGTGGCCGCGGCGTCGGCCAGGGCGCCGCTGGCGGCGCGCACCGCTATCAGGTCGCCCGCGCCCAGGCTCAGGGAGTGGCCGATGCTGGCCGAGGAGGAGCACAGGGAGCAGGGGAAATCCCGGGGGTTCAGCAGCAGCCCCAGGCTGGGGCCGCCCGCCGGGTCGGCCAGCAGGGCCACGGTGCGGGGCTTGGTGGAGTGCAGGTAGCAGTCCCCGCCGTTCTCCACGAGCAGGTCCGGGCTCTCGGGGGCGAAGCGGTCGGCCACGGCCTGGGCTATGGCCCCGGCCACCGCGGCCATGGGGCCGACCCCGCAGGCCCGGGCCGCCTCGGCCATGTCCCGGACCAGGGGGGAGGCGTCCGGCCCCACCTCCACCGGCGCCAGGCTCTCCAGGTATTCGGGATGGGCCGCGATGTAGGCCTTGAGCGGGCCGCGCAGCCCGTGCAGGAAGCTGCCCATGGCGCTGGACAGGTCGCGGCGGGCCACCACGTGCAGGTCGGTCTGCTCCACCACCACCTGGAACGAAACCTCGCCCGCGGCCGGGTCCAGGCTGCGGCGGTATCCCCGCTCCGCCCCCAGGTGCAGGGCCGCGGTTTTTTTCGCAGGTTTGCGGGACATCAGAACACCACCCCGTTGCATGCGTCGAGGGAGCACATAAAACCCAGGTAGCGAAAAAGCTACCACGACCTTGCAGTTGTCCAGAGGCCCCTAAAAAACCGAAGGTTTTTTAGAAAACCACCACGACCTTGCAGTTGTCCAGGAAATTCCCGGGCTGGGCCAGGACCGCGCGGAGCAGGGCCGCGTCCTCGGCCGAGAGGTCCTCAGACCCGGGGCCGCCGGCCGCGGCGTTGATGGTGTTGGGCGCGTGGCCTACCTCCCGGCTCTGCTGGGCCTTGGCCAGATCGCGGTAGTAGCGCACCAGCCCGTGCCGCACGGCCACGGCCTGGTCCACGGCCGGGCCGGGGTACACCTGCTCCTTGCCGGCCATGAAGGCGGGCTTGAGCGAGGGCGCGAACCCGGTGCCCCGGGCGTCCACCACCAGGC
>JAEXTU010000217.1 GCA_023453335.1 Pseudomonadota bacterium
CGGATGAGGTTTCCCGGGCCATGCATCCGGAAAGGATGTTGTCCATGGCGCCCCCCCAAAGACTGTATGTTGCTCTTTGATAATAAGAATGGATCACCATTATTCAATATGTGTTGCCGGCAACATATATAGATCTCTTATATCGCTATAAGATTTTATCAGGAGTTTCCGAGCATATTTCATATGCTGGAGAGGCTACTCCAGCGTTTTGCTATGCAATAGAGGCGAAATCGTGGGGCTCGGCCGAAAAGAAAAGATTCGGGCCGGGAGCCTGGCGGCCCCCGGCCCTGTCTCAGGCGCTCCGGGGCGTTCCTCCCTCCCGGGCTACCTGGGGTTGCGGTAGTACAGGATGTTCTGGGCGCTCATCTTCTTGAGCACCTCCTTGCCCTCGGCCTCCAGGTGCATGCGCAACAGCTGCTTCTCACCGAAGCGGATGGCGTCGGTGAGGCAGACCTCGGCGCAGACCGGCCGTTCGCCCTGGTGCACCCGCTCCCAGCACAGGTCGCACTTGTGGGCCTTCTTGCGGGCCGCGTCGAACTGGATGACCCCGTAGGGGCAGGCCTCGATGCAGTCGCCCTTGCCCCGGCACTTGGCCGGATCGATGCGCACGATGCCGGTCTGCGCATCCTTGGTAATGGCCTCGGCCTTGCACGCCTTGATGCAGGCCGCGTTGTTGCAGTGCTGGCAGGGCACCACCCAGGTGTCCACGTGGATGTCCGGGTAGGTCCCCTCCCGGTTGCTCTCCACCCTCAGGTAGAAGGGCAGGTTCCCGGGCATGGCCGAGGCGTGGTCCGTCAGCCCGTGCGCGTTGCGGCAGGCCACCACGCAGGTCTTGCACCCGATGCACCGGGACAGGTCAATGGCCAGGCTGAGCTGTTTCATGGCGGTCCTCCTCTAGCGCTCGAGCCGGACCCGGGTGGACACGTGCGATTCGCCGCCCACCAGGTCCTGCCAGTCCAGGGTCATGCCCGAATCCGGGATCAGGGCGTTGTCGCTCACGCCCTCGCCCGCCACCGCCACCCGGCCGATGCTCGACCCGAAGCCGTGGTGCAGACCCAGGCAGTCGGGCCGGATGCGCTCGGTGAGCTCGGCCTTCACCCTGATGGCGCCGGAACGCGAGCGCAGGGTCACGGTGTCGCCGTCTTCCACGCCCAGCTTGCGCGCGGTGGCCGCGTTGATGAGCACTGGGTTCTCGTGGAATCCGCTCACCGGGTCGCGCAGCTGCGGGTTGTTGTGGGTCCACTGGCCCGAGCCCTGGTGGAAGATGGTGCGGTAGGAGATGAGGATGAAGGGGTACTTCTCCGCCTCCACCTCGTACTCCGCGGCCAGTCCCACCCGCGGCATGGCTTGGTTCACGGCCTCCAGGTCCTCCCACACCAGATGGACCTTCTTGCTCGGGGTGCCGAAGCCGCCGGCCTGCTCATACTTGCGGAAGCCCAGGGTCCCGGGCGACCACAGCCCGCCCATGTCCTGGAGCTGCTTGACCGACAGGCCGAGCCCGGCCAGCTGGATGTCGTAGTACTCCACGTCGTCCTTGAACGCGAAGTGCTCAGGGCACAGGCGCTTGCCCAGCTCGATGAAGACCAGGTTGGAGTGCCGGCACTCGGCCGGGGCTTCCACCACCGGCTGGCGCAAGGCCACCCCGTGTCCGAAGTTGTACCACCAGGGCATGTACAGGAGCTCCCAGCGCTCGAAGTAGGTCGTGTCCGGGAGCACGAAGTCCGCATACTTGGAGGTCTCGGAGAGCATGATCTCGTAGCTGACCAGCATCTCCAGCAGGTAGTTCCCCGCGGGATCGGTCATGGTCACGGCCTTGCGCCATTCGTCCTGGCCCATCTCGGTCAGGGCCGGGTTGCACTCGGCGCAGACCAGCATCTTGAGCCCGCCGTTCTTGATGGCCTGGGCCTCGTACCAGGTGGGCTCCATGATGAAGCCGTAGTGGCTGAACTTGTCCTTGTCCGGCCCGGTGCGGTGCCAGCCCTTCTCGGCCAGGCTGGGCGGGGTGGGGGCGGGCAGCACCGGGGAGAGCGGGGTCAGGTCGGGCAGGGGCTGGCCGCCGGGGTTGTCGATGTTGCCGGTCACGGCCAGGAAGATGGTCCAGATGTGGCCGAAGTCCAGGGCCTGGCCGAGCATGATGCCCTTGAAGCTGTCCACGCCCACCGAGGGCGCGGCCGCGCACATCTCGGCCAGCTTCACGATGTCCTTGGCGGGCACGTCGCAGATCCTGGACATGGCCTCCGGGGTCTTGTCCGCCAGCCAGTCCTTGAGCCGCTCGAAGTCGCCCTCGCGGATCCACTGCTCCACGAACTTCTTGTCGTGGAGTCCGTGCATCACGATGTGGTTGACCATGCCGGCGAAGAAGGCGGTGTCCCCCGAGGGCTTGATGGGAATCCACCAGTCGGCCTTGGCCGCGTCCGCGGTGTAGATGGGGTCGAGCACCACCAGGACCGCGCCGCGCGCCTTGGCGTCCAGGATGTCCCGGGGCACGGCCGCGTCGTCCAGGCAGCCGAAGGCGTGCCGGCCGGCCAGGATGATGATGCCGCCCTTGGGC
>JAEXTU010000221.1 GCA_023453335.1 Pseudomonadota bacterium
GTGCACGGCAACTCCGGCCTGACCTGCGCCTCCTGCCACGGCACCCTGGAGGACCACACCATCTCCCTGCTCAAGGCCGAGAAGGCCGCGGGCAAGGCCGGGGCGGACCGGCTCCTGGCCAACCTCACGCCCCGCATGGCCTCCTTTGACGAGATCAAGCCGCGCATCCCCTGGAACCAGGAGCCCGACTGCCTGACCTGCCACCAGGACTTCGGCCTGCCTCAGTCGGACACGGCCTTCAACACCATCACCGCGGACGGCGGCGGGCTGTACCGCAACCGCAAGGAGGCGCTGGGCAAGGTGCCCTGCATCGCCTGCCACAACTCGCCGCACGCCATCTACCCCACGGTGAATCCCTATGGGACTGACCGGGACAACGTGCAGCCCATCCAGTACCAGGGCGTGGCCGGCCCCATCGGCAAGAACGGCGCGTGCTCGGTCTGCCACGGCCCGGGCTTCAAGATGGCGGCCGCGGACTCGCCGCACCATCCCATGGGGCTGCGGTAGGGCCCATGGACCTGCGCTAGGCCTGCCCAGCGAAAAATGGCCGGGCCGGGGACAACCTCGGCCCGGCCATTGACTTCCCCGCGGCTTGCATTTAACTAGAGCCTCTTTTTGGCGACCGGCCAGGGGTGGAGTGCGCCCGAAAACCGGGGCCGGAGCCAGTACAGAGGTAGACGCCGAGCCATGTTCGACAGCCTTTCCGACCGCCTGAACGCGGTGTTCAAGCGCCTGCGCGGCGCCGGCCGCCTGGACGAGGAGAACGTCCAGGAGGGCCTGCGCGAGGTGCGCCTGGCCCTCCTGGAGGCCGACGTCAACTTCAAGGTGGTCAAGGACTTCGTGGACCGGGTGCGCGAGAAGTGCCTGGGCCAGGACGTGCTGAGGTCCCTGACCCCCGGCCAGCAGGTGGTCAAGGTCGTCCACGCCGAGATGGTGGAACTCCTGGGCGGCGAGACCAAGGCCCTGGATCTGCGCGGCAGGCCGGCCATCATCATGATGGTGGGCCTGCAGGGCTCGGGCAAGACCACCAGCGCGGCCAAGCTGGCCCTGCATTTCCGTCGCACCCAGAAGATGAAGCCCTATCTGGTCCCGGCCGACGTCTACCGCCCCGCGGCCATCGACCAGTTGCAGACCCTGGCCCGCCAGCTCGACCTCCCGGCCTTCCCTTCCACCACCGGCATGAACCCGGTGGACATCTGCCGCCAGGCCGTGGACCGCGCCCGCGAGGAAGGCCACAATCTGGTCATCCTGGACACTGCCGGCCGCCTGCACATCGACGAGCCCCTCATGGAGGAGCTGGCCAACATCAAGGCCGCGGTTTCCCCTGGGGAAATTCTCTTCGTGGCCGACGCCATGACCGGCCAGGACGCGGTCAACGTGGCCAAGAGCTTCGACGAGCGCCTGGACGTGTCCGGGGTGGTGCTCACCAAGATGGACGGCGACGCCCGCCGCGGCGCGGCCCTGTCCATCAAGAGCGTCACCGGCAAGTCCGTGAAGTTCGTGGGCATGGGCGAGAAGGCCTCGGACCTGGAGGTCTTCCACCCGGACCGGGCGGCCTCGCGCATCCTGGGCATGGGCGACGTGCTCACCCTCATCGAGAAGGCCCAGGAGGAGTTCGACGCCGAGGAGGCGGAGGCCATCGGCCGCAAGATGCAGCGCGCGGAGTTCGACTTCGAGGACTTCCGCACCCAGATGCGCCGCATGAAGAAGATCGGCTCCCTGGAGAGCATCCTGAAGCTCATCCCGGGCATGGGCGGCCTCAAGGAGAAGCTGGGGGACCTGAACATCCCGGAGAAGGACATGGCCCGCATCGAGGCCATGATCGGCTCCATGACCATGGCCGAGCGCCGCGACCCGGACCTCATCGACCAGAGCCGGCGCAAGCGCATCGCCCGCGGCTCGGGCGCCACCCTGCAGGACGTCAGCCAGCTCATCAAGCAGTTCGAGCAGATGCGCCAGATGATGAAGCGCATGCTCGGCGGCAAGGGCGGCAAGCTGCCCAAGGGCATGCCCAAGCTCCCCGGCGGCCGCATGCCGGCCGGGATGCCCGGAATGCCGGGCCTGGGGGGTATGGGCGGGATGCCCGGTCTGGGGGGCATGGGGGGTATGCCCGGCATGGGCGGGATGGGCGCCTCGGGCGCCGGTTCGCCCGGCGATGCGGCCCGGGCCAAGGCGAGAGCCAAGCGCAAGAAGGACAAAAAGAAGAAGAAACGCAGATAGGCGGCCCGGCCGACGGTCGGCCGACCCGGCGCGCCCATTGCTTTTTCATTCAATTAGTCTACAACCTATTGGGGGTATACGAGACATGGCTATCAAACTGCGACTGACGAGGATGGGTTCCAAGAAGCGTCCGTTCTACCGGATCGTGGCCGTGGACAGCGCCAACCGCCGTGACGGCCGGGCTCTGGACTACGTGGGCCACTACAATCCCATGGTGGAGCCGGCCGAGATCAAGCTGGATCAGGAAAAGATCAAGCTCTGGCTCGAGCGCGGCGCGACGCCCAGCGACACGGTGCGTTCCCTGCTCAAGCAGGCCGAAAGCTCCAAGTAGAGTTCCCATTCCGGCGCATACTGACGACCGAGTACCCTGACGGTCCAACTGGGCGGAGGTTAGCATGCTGAAGGGTCTCATCGAGTTCATCGCCAAGGCGCTGGTGGACAACCCGGATCAGGTTTCGGTGTCGGAGATCGAAGGGGAGCAGACGTCGGTCATCGAGCTCAAGGTCGCCAAAGAGGACCTGGGCAAGGTCATCGGCAAGCAGGGCCGCACCGCTCGGGCCATGCGCACCATCCTGTCCGCTTCGTCGACCAAGAACCGCAAGCGGTCGGTCCTGGAGATCCTCGAGTAGCGCTGCAGCCCCGGGACCGGGGGGGAGCGGGGCTGCGCGGGAACACCCATGCCGACGAAGACCAGGGACCTTGTCCTCCTGGGCGAGGTCACTAAGCCGCACGGCATCCGGGGCGAGGTCTGCGTGAGAATTTACGCGGACTCGCCGGATGTCTTCGTGCGCCTGCGCTCCCTGCTCCTGGGCCGCCCGGCCCCCTCCCGGGAGAAGCCCCGGCCGGTACGCCTGGCCGGGTTGCGCGAGCACAAGGCCAGCCTGCTGGTCCGCTTCGCCGGGGTGGAGGACCGCAACGCCGCCGAGGAGCTGCGCGGCTGCCAGGTCTGGGCCAGGGCCGCAGACCTGCCCGCCCTGGAGCCGGGCGAGGTCTATCTCCACCAGGTGGAGGGCCTGGCCGTGCACCTGCCCGACGGCCGCCCACTGGGCGTGGTGGAGGCCGCGGACGACGCCTCGGGCCAGGAGCTCTGGCTCATCCGCACGGATGCGGGCCGCGAGGTGCTCCTGCCCGCGGCCTTCGTGGCCGGCCTGGACCTGGACGCCGGCACCGCGACCGTGGACCCGCCCCCGGGCCTGCTCGACCTCTACCTGGGCGACTAGCCGCAACCGCCGTGCGCATCACCATCGTCACCCTGTTCCCGGAGTTCTTCGCCTCCCCGCTGGCCTGCGCCCTTATGGGCAAGGGCCGCGAGGCGGGCGTGGTGGAAGTGTCCCTGGTCAACCCCCGGGACTTCACCACCGACCGCCACCATACGGCCGACGATAGGCCCTACGGCGGCGGCCCGGGCATGGTCATGCTGGCCGAGCCCCTGGCCCGCGCCCTGGAGTCCATCGCCAACCCCGGCCGCATGCTGCTCACCTCGCCGCGGGGCCGGGCCCTGGACCAGGACCTGGCCCGGGATTTGGCCGCCGGGGACTCCCTGACCATCGTGTGTGGCCGCTACGAGGGCCTGGACGAGCGGCTCACCGAGATCTTTCCCCTGGAGCACGTCCGGGTGGGGCAGGCGGTGCTGAGCGGCGGCGAGGCCGCGGCCCTGTGCCTGGTGGAGTCCGTGGCCCGGCTGCGGCCCGGGTTCATGGGCCACGCCGATTCCGGCGAGGAGGAGAGCTTCTCCCGCGGCCTGCTGGAATACCCGCACTACACCCGGCCCGAGGAATTCCGCGGCCTGCCCGTGCCCGGGGTGCTGCTCTCCGGGGACCACGCCCGCATCGCGGCCTGGCGGCGGGAGCAGGCCCTGGCCCAGACCCTGCGCCGCCGGCCCGACCTGCTGGAGGCCGCGGACCTGGGGCCGGGCGACCTGGACACCTTGCGCCGGCTGCACCGGGACGGCCCGGCCCGGCCCGGCCGCAACCTGTACCTGGCCCTGGTGCACGCCCCGGTACTCAACAAGTTCCGGGAAGTGACCGCGGTCTCTTTGACAAACCTGGACGTTCACGATATAGGCCGCGTTTCCCGCACGTACGGTGCGGCCGGCCTGGCCGTGGTGACGCCCCTGGAGGACCAGCGGGCCTTGCTCGGCAAGCTCCTCGGGCACTGGACCGAGGGCGCGGGCGGCCAGGGGAACCCGGACCGGGCCGAGGCCCTGGACCGGGTGGTGGGGGTGCCGGACCTGGACGCGGCCGTGGCCTGGGTCACGGGGCAGGCCGGGAGCCGGCCCAAGGTGGTGGCCACCTCGGCCCGCGATGCCGGCGACCTGACCCTGCCCCGGGTGCGGGAGTGGCTGCGCGACGAGCCGGTGCTCCTGGTGCTGGGCACCGGGCACGGCCTGGCCCCCGAGGTGCTGGACAAGGCCGACGGGGTGCTCCGGCCCCTGCGGCCCCTGGGCGGATACAACCACCTGCCGGTGCGCGCGGCCGCGGCCATTCTCCTGGACCGGCTGCTGGGCGATGCGGGATAGGCAGGCGACAACACAGAATTTTCCGGAAGGAGACGCGATATGAACGCCATCAGGAAGATCGAAGCCGAACAGATGCGCATGGACATTCCCCGGCTGAACTCCGGGGACACCGTCAAGGTGCACCTGCGCATCATCGAGGGCGAGAAGGAACGCATCCAGGTGTTCCAGGGCAACGTGATCCGCATCCACAAGGGCACGGCCAACGCCACTTTCACCGTGCGCAAGATCTCCGACGGGGTCGGGGTGGAGCGCATCTTCCCCCTGCACTCCCCGTTCATCGAGCGGGTCGAGGTGGTGGGCGAGGGCAAGGTCCGCCGCAGCCGCCTCTACTACCTGCGCCGCCTGCGCGGCAAGGCCGCCCGGATTAAGATCAAGAACACCTGGGAGTAGTCCCGGGTTCCGGGCTGCCATGCCCAGTACCGCCCCCGGCGTCTTCACCCTGCCCGCGGCCTTCGCGGGACGGGTCTGTGCCGGGGTGGACGAGGCCGGGCGGGGCTGCCTGGCCGGGCCGGTGGTGGCCGCGGCGGTGATCCTGCCGCCGAACCACGGACTGGACGGGCTCGACGATTCCAAGGCCCTGCCGCCCACCGCGCGGCAGGAGCTGGCCCCCAGGATCAGGGAGTGCTCCCTGGCCTGGGGGCTTGGTCTTTCCTGGCCCCGGGAGATCGACCGGGTCAATATCCTGCAGGCCACCTTCGCGGCCATGGCCCGGGCCATCGCGGCCCTGCACGCCGCGCCGGCGGCCATCCTGGTGGACGGGCCGCACCCCGTGCCCGGGCACGTGCTGCGCCGCATCCTCGCGCCGGCCCTGCACGAACTCCCCCAGCTCCCGGTGGTGGACGGCGACGCCCTGGTGCCGGCCATCTCCGCGGCCAGCATCCTGGCCAAGACCTTCCGCGACGCGCTCATGGAGCGCCTGGAGCGCCGCTACCCCGGCTATGGCCTGGCCCTGCACAAGGGTTACGGCACGGCCGAGCACCGCGCGGCCATCTCGCGGCTGGGCCCCTGCCGCCTGCACCGCATGACTTTCCGGGGCGTGCGGCCCGAGCCCCTGGCCGCGCCGCAGGGGACCCTCTTTTGACCGCCCCCCACCTGCACACCGGCCGGGCGGGCGAGGATCTGGCCGAGAAGCACCTCAAGGCCCGCGGCCTGCGGGTCCTGGCGCGCAATTTCCGCACCCGGCACGGCGAGCTGGACCTGGTCTGCCGGGCCGGGGATACCTTGGTCTTCGTGGAGGTCAAGACCCGCAAGGCCGGGTCCCGGGCCGCGCCGCACCAGGCCCTGACCCTGTCCAAGCGCGACCGCCTGGTCCGGGCCGCGGCCGAGTACCTCTCGGCGCACGGCGGCTGGGACGCGCCCTGTCGCTTCGACCTGGTGGAGGTGGTGGCCCCGGGCACGCCCGAACAGGCCGTGCGCCACATCGAGAACGCCTTTTTCCTGGAAGGGCCGGGGGCCGGGGGCTGGCAGCCCTGGTGAGGTGTTGTCCCCGCCGCCCCGACCGGGTAGAGGAACCCCATGGCTGAGATGGACATGACCTCCCTGCAGGCCCTGGGCAACCAGGGCAAGGACGCCTACCTGGAGTTCCTGCTCTGGCACTACCGGGTGGTGGACGCCTTCTGGTTCATCCGGGTGGAGGAGGAGTACGGCAAGGAAGCGGCGGAGCTCCTGAACGAACGGGTCTGGGGCAAGAGCGCCCAGCTGGCGGCCCGCGAGCTCAAGCGCCGCTTCGGCCCCTTCCCGCCCGGCCTGGCCGGGTTCAAGCAGGCCCTGTCCCTGTTCCCCTGGGCGGTGATCGTGGGCTACGCCATCCAGGACCACGGCGACCACCTGGTCATCGAGGTCCCGGACTGCCCGGCCCAGCTCGGCCGGCTCAGACACGGCAAGGGCGAGTACGCCTGCAAGGCCATGCACTTTGCCGAATTCGCCGCCTTCGCCGCGGAGATCGACCCCGCGGTGCGAGTCATCTGCGACTTTGCGCCCCCTGACCCCCACCCGGCCCAGTGCTTCTGCCGCTGGCGGTTCGTGCTGGACGCCCAACCCGCCCAATCCGGAGGACATCCATGAACCTGAGCAGCACGGCCTTTGCCCCGGGCGGCCGCATCCCCCTGCAATACCCCGGCGACGGCAGCGACTGCTCCCCGGACCTGGAGGGGGAGGGCGCGCCCGAGGCGACCCAGAGCTTCGTCCTGGTGGTGGACGACCCGGACGCGCCAGCGGGGACCTGGGTGCACTGGCTGGCCTACAACATCCCGGCCCCGGCCTTCCGCCTGGCGGCCAAGCGCCCGCACGAGGCCGAACACCCCTCGGGCCTCAAGCAGGGGGCCAACTCCTGGGGCCGCATCGGGTACAACGGCCCCTGCCCGCCCTCGGGCGCTCACCGCTACTTTTTCCGGCTTTACGCCCTGGACGCGGTGCTGGACCTGCCCGGCGGGGCCACCCGGGACGAGCTGGATGCGGCCATGGCCGGCCACGTGCTGGCCTCGGCCGAACTCATGGGCACCTATTCCCGCTGAACCGTGCAACCCTCTGGGGAGGCCGCCATGCGCAGCGCAGTTCTGGCCCTGATCCTGGCCCTGGTGCTGGTCGCGGTTCCGGCCCTGGCCGGGGCCGCGGAGTTCACGGTGAGCAGCCCGGCCTTCGTGGCCGGGGCGGCCATCCCGGCGTCGTTCACCTGCGCGGGCCGGGACGCCAACCCCACCCTGCTCTTCCGCAACCCGCCCGCTGGGACCAAGTCCCTGGTGCTCATCGTGGACGATCCGGACGCGCCCGGGGGCACCTGGGTGCACTGGGTGGCCTACGACATCCCGGCCATCAGCACCGGCCTGCCCGAGAACCTCCCCCGCACCCCGCAACTGGCCGGCCTGGCCACCCAGGGCGTCAATTCCTGGGGGCGGCCGGGCTACGGCGGCCCTTGCCCGCCGTCGGGCACCCACCGCTACTATTTCCGGCTTTATGCCCTGAACGTGATCCTGGGCCTGACCCCCGGGGCCACCCGGGCCCAGTTGGAGCACGCCATGGCCGGCCACGTGCTGGGCCGGGCCGAACTGATGGGGACCTTCGGCCGATAGGATTCCCGGGCTCCCGCTGGCGGCGGGAATTTTTGTTTCGGCATGGGGCGTTCAGGACAAATCATAACGTATGCAAAGAAACGGACAAAATCACTCTGGTTATTAGGCAGGATTAGATATAATAATAAATTAACCATAAGTTTTAGCTGGTTATATCAGATGCTTTAATCTATAGTTCGGCTTGACGAGTCACTGCCATTGACTATACTTGGCGGGCCAGGTGTATGCGGGGAACGTAATTGGACTTGCCATCCGTTCCGTAACACGGCATAATTCAGACGTGACAAGTAGGTTATCGAGCCGGGCGATATGCACACGCGTTCCCGGCACATAGAGGTCGCACCGCCCACGCCAGTT
>JAEXTU010000267.1 GCA_023453335.1 Pseudomonadota bacterium
CTTCAAGGACACCTCGCTGGCCTACGTCATCGGCGTGCTGGAGCTCACCTTCGTGGCCCAGGGCCTGAACAACCGGCTCATGGTCCACCCCTTCGAGATCTACACCACCGTGGCCGCCCTGTACTTCGCCTTCTGCTCCGTCATGAGCCGGCTGGCCCGCCGCCTGGAGCTGAAGCTCACCCCCGAGGCCGCCCGGCTGGTCATGTGAGGCCGCGCCCATGCCCGCAACTCCCACGCTCCCCCTCCGCGTCCTCCCCATCCGCATTCTGGCCACCGGCGGCCCCCTGGACAAGGAGTACAACAAGCTCTCGGGCGAACTCATCTTCACCCGCTCCCACCTGGCCGAGATCCTGGACCAGGCCCGGGTCCGCGTGCCGGTGGCCATCGAGACGGTGATGCTCAAGGACAGCCTGCTCATGGATGCGGCCGACCGGGAGGCCATCCTGGCCCGTTGCCTGGCCGCGCCCGAGGAGCGCATCATCGTGACCCACGGCACCGACACCCTGGCCGACACCGCCCGGCTCCTGGGCGCGCACCTCGCGGGCAAGACCGTGGTGCTGGTGGGGGCCATGGTCCCCTTCTCCTTCGGGGGGTCCGACGCCATGTTCAACCTGGGCTGCGCCGTGGCCGCGGTGCAGACCTGCCCGCCCGGGGTATGGGTGACCATGAACGGCCGGGTCTTCCCCTGGGACGACGTGCGCAAGGACAAGACCGTGGGGGACTTCGTCCCTCTTGAACCTGCCTGATTTTTTCCTTTCCTTTCGGAGCGTTGCCCGGCAACGCCGCCTGTCACACACTCTCTGTAACATCGCCACCCGTTCGTAACATTGGGGTCGTACTTCTTGCCAAGCCACAGTTGGCAAGACTTTTTCACATACACGACCTATTTTTTGGAGGATCCCAATGAAATTCATGAAGCTGGCCCTTGCGTCCATGCTGGTCCTGGCCCTTTCCGCCACCGCCTGGGCCGGGGAGATCTCGATCAACGGCTCCACCACCGTGCTGCCCATCATGCAGAAGGTGGCCGAGAACTACATGGCCGCGAACAAGGGCGTGACCCTGTCCGTGGCCGGCGGCGGCTCCGGCAACGGCATCAAGGCCATCATCGACGGCACCACCGACATCTGCATGGCCTCCCGCCAGATGAAGGACAAGGAGATCGAGCTGGCCAAGGAGAAGGGCCGCAATCCCAAGGAGATATCCATAGCCAAGGACGCCCTGGTGCCCGTGGTGCATCCCTCCAACGGCGTGAAGGCCCTCAGCACCGACCAACTGCGCGACATTTACGAGGGCAAGATCACCAACTGGAAGCAGGTGGGCGGCGCCGACGCCACCATCGTGGTCATCTCCCGCGACACCTCCTCCGGCACCTATGAGACCTGGGAAGGCCGCGTGATGAAGGAGGCCAAGGTGTTCCCCGGCGCTCTGTTGCAGGCCTCCAACGGCGCCGTGGTGCAGGCCGTGTCCAAGAACAAGAACGCCATCGGCTACATCGGCATCGGCTACCTGGACAGCTCCATCAAGGCCGTGCCCGTGGACGGCGTCATGGGCAGCAAGAAGACCGCCCTGGACGGCACCTACCCCATCGCCCGCTTCCTCTACCTGTACATCAACGGCGAGCCCACCGGCGAGATTGGCAACATCGTGAAGTACGTGCTGGATCCCAAGCAGGGCCAGAAGGCCGTGGCCGAGGTCGGCTACGTGCCCCTGAGCGAGTAGACGCAAGGACCGCGACCGCATGACCTGTTGACCTGAAATCCTCCCACGCCGGCCCGCGCCGGCGTGGGAGGATTCCCCTATCCCGCAACACCAACCCCGGAAAGAACCCCATGGCCCTCCGCCGGCAGACTAAAGAGAAGCTCATCAGGAACACCTTCCTCCTGGTGGCCCTGACCTCCATCATCGTGCTGACCCTCATCATGCTCTTCCTGTTCATGGAGGGCCTGCCGATCTTCCGGGTCTACCCGGTCACCAAGTTCCTCTTCGGCACGCTGTGGTACCCCACCGCCGATCCGCCGGACTTCGGCATCTTCCCGCTCATCATGGGCTCCCTGGCGGTCACCGCCCTGTCCTCGGCCATCGCCATCCCCCTGGGGGTCATGACCGCCATCTACCTGGCGGAGATCGCCAGGCCTAGGGTGCGCCAGTACGTGAAGCCGGTGGTGGAGCTCCTGGCCGCCCTGCCCTCGGTGGTGCTGGGCTTCTTCGGCATGGTCATCATGGCCCCCTTCCTTCAGGACACCTTCGACGTGGCCACCGGCCTCAACCTCTTCAACGCCGCCATCATGCTGGCCTTCATGAGCGTGCCCACCATCTGCTCCATCTCCGAGGACGCCATCTACAGCGTGCCGGGCGAGTTGCGCGAGGCCTCCCTGGCCCTGGGCGCCACCCACTGGGAGACCATTGTGCGGGTGGTGCTGCCCGCCTCCACCTCGGGCATCTCCACCGGGGTCATCCTGGGCATGTCCCGGGCCATCGGCGAAACCATGGTGGTGCTCATGGTGGCCGGCGGCGCGGCGCTCATCCCCACCTCGATCTTCGACCCGGTGCGGCCCATGCC
>JAEXTU010000305.1 GCA_023453335.1 Pseudomonadota bacterium
GCCATGTACTGGTCGCCCAGCACGAAGGCCGGGGTCTGCCACTTCTCGGCCTGGTCGAAGGCCCGGATGGTCAGAGAGAAGAAGTCCTCCACCCTGCCCGGGGCGAAGATGGCCCGGGGGAAGTCGCCGTGCCCCGCATACAGGGCCAGGTTCAGGTCGCCCTGCTCGGTGCGGGTGGGCAGGCCGGTGGCCGGGCCGGGCCGCTGGATGAGCGAGCGCGATGACGATGGGCTGCTCGATCATGCCGGCCAGGCTCAGGGCCTCCACCATGAGGGCGAACCCGCCGCCCGAGGTGGGCACGATGGTGCGCGCGCCGGCAAAGGCAGCGCCCAGGCCCATGTTCATGGCGGCGATCTCGTCCTCGGCCTGCTCCACCATGATGCCCAGCTTGGGACCCTTGGCGGCCAGGGTCAGGGCCACCGAGGTGGAGGGGGTCATGGGGTAGAAGGAGCAGAACTTCACGCCCGCGGCCATGGCCCCCAGGGCGATGGCCTCGTTGGCGGTGAGCATGAGCCGGGGCCGGGGGCTGTCCAGGGGCGGCAGGGGCGCGAGCCGGCAGCGGCCCTGGCCCGTGGCCCAGTCGTAGGACTTCTCCAGGACCTCCAGGTTCTGGCGCACGATCTCCTCGCCCTTCTTGCCGAAGGTCTTCTTGAGCAGGGCGGCCGGGGCCTCTCGGTCCAGGCCGATGACCGAGGCCAGGATGCCCAGGGCGGCGATGTTGTAGAAGATGGGCTTGGGGGCCAGGTCCTTGAGGGGGATGCGGATCACGCAGTCCCCGTCCAGCTTCAGGTGGTCGCCGAACATCACCAGCCCGCCGTCGCGCACCGCGCCGCTGTGCAGGTCGATGCTCTCCTGGTTCAGGGCCACCAGGATGTCGATCTCGTCCACCGGGGCCTCCACCGGATGGGTGGCGGCCCGGATGGCGAAGCTGTTGTGGCCGCCCCGGATGCGGGACTGGTAGTCCTGGTTCACGTGCACGAAATAGCCGCTGCGCACCAGGCTCTTGGTCAGCAGCTCGCCGACCGTGACCAGGCCCTGTCCGGCCTCGCCAGCGATGAGAATGTTGACGCTTCCGTCTGCCATGGCATGGGTCCTCTTGGGTCGTCGGGAAGATAAAAACGCGGGAAGGGCCATGCGGCCCTTCCCGTTGGATGCGCTAGGCCCCGTCCAGCCCGCCGCGGCCCTTGGTGCGGGTCCAGTCCTCGGGGTCCTCGTAATACGACTGCATGTCCCGAATGAGCATGAAATGGCCCCGCCCCTCGGCGAGCATGTAGTCCACGAACTCCTTCTCGGTCTTGTCCGCGGCCTGGGGCCGCTCGGCCTCGAAGAAGGAGATGCCGGCCTGCTCCAGGTCCGCGGCCATCTTCAGGGACTCCTTCTCGGTGAGGCAGGCCCCCTTGGGCACCGCGTACTTGGCGGCCAGCTTGGCCAGGACCGTGGACAGGTCGCGCGACTCGTCCTCGGGCAGGCGGCAGGCGTCGGCGAATTTCTTGCCCTGGCCCAGGGAGGCGCGGATGTCCGCGATGCGGTGGGCCGCCTCCTCCTTGTCCTTGAGCAGGAGGCCGAAGACCTCCAGGCCCAGGGCCTCGGAACAGTTGGCCTTGGCTTTGCGGTAGGCCTGCACGGCCTTCTCGGTCAGCTCCAGGGCCTTGCAGAGCATGTCGTCGATAGAGCGGGCCATGACAACCTCCTTGGCTTACGCCTTGACCGGCGGCCACGGGGCGAACGGGCGCACCGAGAGTTCCTTGTCCAGCATGAACAGCCCGCTGCCATCCTTGCCGATGAGCTTGAGCTTGCCGAGCACCTCGGTCACGCTGTCCTCCTCCTCCACCTGCTCGGAGATGAACCACTGGAGGAAGATCTGGGTGGCGTGGTCCTTCTCGGCCACGGCCACGTTCATGAGCTCGTTGATGCGCTTGGTCACGCCCTGCTCGTGGGCCAGGGCGTGCTGGAACACCGCGGTCGGGGAATCCCAGGTGTGCTGCGGCTTGTCGATGGCCAACAGCTCAACCCGGGCGCCGCGGTCGATGATGTAGGTGTAGAAACGCAGGGCGTGGGTCTGCTCCTCCCAGGCCTGGGAGGTCATCCAGGCCGCGAAGCCCGGCAGGCCCAGGTCGGCGAAATAGGCGGCCATGGACAGGTAGATGTAGCCCGAATAGAGCTCCCACTGCACCTGTGCGTTCATCTGTTTGATCATCTTCTTGCTCATCATGGGGATGTCCTCCTGGATTGGGCGTCCCTGCCCAAGGCCGAGACGTAGCCATGAGAATACATCATGACGCGGATTTGGCAAGACAAACCCGCACGATACGGCCATGCAAACCCGGCCTTGCGCCCTGCCGGGCTTTGCGGCACACTCGCGCCGCCATGTGGAACGCCTCCCTCTTCGGCCGCCGCCGCGAGACCGCCACGGACATCCCGTGCAAGGCCTGCGGCAAGCCCCTGGTCGCCCACCGGGGCTGCCGGGAGGTCACCCTCGCCTGCCCGGCCTGCTCGGCCCGCTACCGCACCGAGGACTATCCCGAGCACATGGACGAACTCTTCGAGTTCCTGGCCGACGTGCCCGCGGACCGCATCTAGCCTCTCTTTCCCGGCCACCCCGGAGCCTTTCCTCCGTTCCCCGCCCCTCGCCGCGCCCCCAGGCCGGGGGGATGCCTAAAGCATCGGCCCGAATCTGCCGATAGGGCTCTCAGAACCCGAGCATGCGCGGCCCGCGGGCCGTGATGGAGCACCGCATGAAAACCCTCCTCGCCTGGACGGCGGCAACGGCCCTGGCCCTGGTTCTGGTCATGGCCCTGGCCGTTCTCCCTGCCCAGGCCCAGGACCAGGCGCCGGACAGCCCCCTGGCGGACCCGGCCCGGCCCTTCACGTCCCTGGCCGCCACCTCCGCGGGCATGGACCCGGGCGCCGGGACCCTGGCCAAGGAATCGGGCACGGTCTACGTCAACGGCGTGCCCTATGTGCGGCGCGACGCCCAGAGCGTGCACGCCGGCGTGCTGGCCCCGGACGGCCGGGGCGGTTACGTGTGGCTGGGCGCGGACAAGCCCATCGGCCCGCCCGACGCTACCCTGGAGAACGCACGGGAGCTCAAGCTCCGCATCCGGGAACTGGCCAACCAGCTCCTGGAGGCCGGCGAGCGCCTGCCCGGGGCGGTGGCCCTGCCCACCTCTTTCGTGAACCAGGACGATTTCAACCAGTCCTCGGCCTTCGGCCGGCTGGTGGCCGAACTGCTCTTCCACGAACTGTCCCGCCGCGGGGTGCCGGTGCGCGAATACCGGGCCTCCCGCAGCATCTCCGCCCGCGAGGGCGGGGAGTTCATCCTGGCCCGCAACCCGGAACAGGTGATCCCGGTGGGGCCGGACTCCCTGGTGGTGACCGGGACCTACTATTTCGACAAGCGCTCGGTGTACGTGAACGCCCGGGTGTTCCGGGCCGCTGACGGCATGGTCGTGCGCACTGCCGGCCTGGTCTTTGCCCAGAACGACACCACCCGGACCATGCTGGCCAAGGGCACGGGCGTGTCCATGCAGCAGGGGTACACCCGCTTCGGCTCCTTCAAGGAGGCCAAGGACCAGGGCAGCCTGGGCATGGCCCTCATGGAGCGGGACCTGCACTAAGGGAGCAGTCATGCAATTGCGCGCCTACCTCCTCGCCCTGGCCCTGGCCCTGACCCTGTCCGGGTGCTCCTGGTGGCATCCCGCGACCCAGGCCGAGGTCCTGCCCGAGCAGGAGAACACCCTGCAGAACTTCACCCTGGCCCGGCAATACCAGACCTCCGGCCGGCTGGAGATGGCCCGCGACCGCTACCTCCAGGCCCTGGCCACCGCGCGCAATCCCGAACTCAAGTCCCGCATCGTCGAGGAACTGGAGGCCGCGGACCGCCAGATCCGCAGCCAACGCTGATCCGAGGGAACCACCATGACCATCGCCCGCAAGCTCCTCCTGGCCGCTGCCGCCGCCCTGGCGCTCCTGGCCCTGGCCGCCCCGGCCCTGGCCGGCGGCGTGCCGGAAACCGCCCGGGACCTGGCCGCGGAACTCGACGCCCAGGTCGTGGACCGGCTGCAACTGGTGGAAGGCCCGGCCAAGGGCCTGGTGCTCATGATCACCACCCCGGCCAGCCAGGACGACCTGGAGCAGTCCTCGCCCCTGGCCCGGCTCTTCGCCGAGGAGTTGGCCTCCTGGTTCGTGCAGGCCGGCTACCGGGTGCAGGACATCCGCAAGGGCAAGACCGTGCTCTTCGCGCCCAAGACCGGCGAACTCCTGCTCACCCGCGACGTGCAACTCCTGGCCGAGGGCCAGGTGTCCAGCGCGCTCATCCTGGTGGGCACCTTCACCGAGACCTCCCGCAGCGTGCGCTTCAACATCAAGCTCCTGCACGCCCCGGACAATGAGGTCATGGCCATGTCCTCGCGCACCATCCCCATGTCGCCGGAGCTGGCCGAACTGGCCACCGACGCCAACCGCCAGCGCCTCACCCGCAACAAGCCCACGGTGAGCACCAAGTTCTAGCGCAGGACAAGCCGACCTCAAGAAACCCGACGTTTCTAAAAGAGAATTTCTTGGTAGGGGCGGTTCGCGAACCGCCCTCTTCGTCTTCGGAACGGCACGTCGAAAAGGCAGGGCGGTTCACGAACCGCCCCTACCAAGCAAAAAGGCCCCGGTCGCAACCGGGGCCTTTTCATGTCGGGGATGGCATATCCGCCCTACTCGAAGGTCCGCCGGTCCTCCAGGGCCTTGGCGTTGTCGGGTAGGCAGTCGCCAGCCGGGAGCACGCGCAGGGTCGGGCGGAGCTTGAGCCGGTCCTGGAAGGCCTTGGCGAACGCCTCCGGGTCCAGGTCCCCGCACAACTCCAGGACCACGAAGAGGGCGTCCTTGCCCCCGGGGTTCTCCACCAGGATCTGGAAGCGGCGGATGCCCGGGAACCGGGCCGCCACCTCCGCGGCCTGGGCGGGGTAGATGAACTGGCCCTTGACCTTGGCGGTGTCGTCCACCCGGCCCAGGATGCCGGCCAGCTTGAGCGAGGTGCGGCCGCAGGCGCAGGGCTCGGCGCTGAACTTGGACAGGTCGCCGGTGGCGAAGCGGATGAGCGGATAGGTGTCCGAGTACGGGGTGACCACCACCTCGCCGGCCTCGCCCACGGGCAGGGGCGCTCCGGTGGCCGGGTCGCAAATCTCCACGTGGCAGCGCTCGGCCGCGTGCATGCCGCCCAGCTTGGGGCATTCGTAGGCGATGCAGCCCAGGTCCGCAGTGCCGTAGCCCTGGCGCACCACCATGCCGAAGTCCTCCTCCAGGCCGCGGCGCAGGGACTCGGGCAGGCGCTCGGCCGCCACGAAGGCCACCTGGAGGTTGAAATCCTTCCTGAGGTCCAGGCCCGCGGCCTTGGCCTTGTCCGCGATGATGCGCAGATAGCTGGCCATGCCCACGAACCCGGTGACCGGCAGCTGGGTGAGCAGTTCGATCTGCACCTCGGTGTTGCCTGGCCCGGCGGGGATCACCGCGCAGCCGATCTCGCGCAGCGGCTCCTCCAGCATGAGCCCGGCCGGGGTGAGGTGGTAGGAGAAGGTCATCTGCACCAGGTCCCCGGGCCGAAACCCCGCGGCGAAGAAGCCGTCTGTCCAGCCCCAGTAGTCGCGGCTCGGCCCCTCGGGGTCGTAGATGGGGCCGGGGGACTGGTAGATGCGGGAGAGGGCGCCGAACTCGCAGGCCAGGAGGCCGCCCAGGCGCGGCCCCGACTTCTGCAGGGCCAGGAGTTCCTTCTTGCGCAGCACCGGGATGCGCGGCCAGTCCTCCCAGGACTTGAGGTCGGCGGGGGTGAGCCCGGCCCGCTCCAGGCGCGCCCGGAACTCGCCGGACTTGTCCCAGGCCGAGGCCGCCAGGGCGGCCAGGCGGCTCCAGGCATGGGCGGTCCTCGCCTCGGCGTCCATGCTCTCCAGGTGGTTGCGCACCCCGGCCAGTCGCTCCTTGAGGTCCATGCCCGTAAACTCCTGAAAAGTGGTTAGCCCAGCCAGCGCTTGCGGCGGCGATAGTGCTTCACGTCGCGGTAGGAGCGCTTCTCGCCGGCGTGGGACAGGCCCAGGTAGAATTCCTGCACGTCGGGATTGTTCAGGAGCTCGTCGGCCGCGCCGTCCAGCACGATGCGGCCGTTCTCCATGATGTAGCCGCGCTCGGCGATGGACAAGGCAGCGCGTGCGTTCTGCTCCACCAGGAGCACGGTGACGTTCTCCTCGCGGTTGACCCGCTGCACGATCTCGAAGATTTCCTCGACCAGGAGCGGAGCCAATCCAAGGGAGGGCTGGTCCAGGAGCAGGAGCCTGGGCTTGGCCATGAGCGCCCGGCCGATGGCCAGCATCTGTTGCTCGCCACCGGACATGGTGCCGCCTCGCTGCACGTAGCGTTCCTTCAGGCGCGGGAACAGCTGCAAGACCTTGTCCAACTGCTCCTGGTAATCG
>JAEXTU010000336.1 GCA_023453335.1 Pseudomonadota bacterium
GCCCGGGCCGGGTCGCGCAGGCCGCGGCAGGCCTCCCCCAGGTAGGCCAGGGGCACGGGATTGGCCGGGTCCAGGGCCGAGGCCCGCTCCAGGGCTACGGCCGCCGCGTCCAGCCGGCCGGTGCGCAACAGGGCCAGGCCCAGGTTGGCGAAGAGCGGCGCGCCCTCGCCCCCCGCGTCCAGGGCCGCGGCATAGAGCCCTGCCGCCCGGGCGTGGTCCCCCCGGCGCTGGGCGTCCCTGCCCCGGCGCTCCAGGGCTGCGGCGGGATGCTCCTTCTCGGCCATGGCCGTTTGTGCGGCACGCGGGCCGGGCTGTCAATGCCGGCGTTGACACCGCGTGACGCAGCACGTAGACCATAGAGTATGGGCAAAGATATCCACCCCTTGGACCAGCCCTTCCCCCTGCTGCGGAAGTATCGGCGGCGCATCCTGCCGGGCATGCTGGCCTTCGTGCTCCTCCTGGCCGGGGTCACTGCCCTGGCCTCGGTGCAGGTCATGCGCAGCATCTATCTGCGCATGGCCGAAGGCCGGGCCGAGGCCATTGCCGAACTGGCGGTGCGCCATGCGCCCGCAGCCTGGCAGCGGCTCTTGGCCGGCGGGCTTGCGCCTGGCGGCCCGGACTGGCAGGCCGCGGCCAACGCCCTGGACGAGGCCGTGGCCGGGGCCCGGGTGGCCCGGCTCAAAGTCTACGACCGCCGGGGGAACCTGCTCTACGGCCCGGACCTGGCGGAGATCGGCACGGCCGAGGACAACCCCGTGCTCCGGGAGGTGCTCAAGGACATGGACTCCGGCCTGACCACCGCCCGGGAGCCGGACGGGACGCCCCTGTACGAGCTCTACGTCCCCCTGCGGGGGGCGGACGGCAGGCTGGCCGCGGTGTTCGAGCTCTACGAGCCCACCGACAACCTGGACGCGGTGGCCCTGCGCAACGCCCTGGTGGGCGTGGGCGTGCCCGGACTGCTCCTGGCCGGGCTGGTCCTGGCCCTGGGCCGCCTGGTGGGCACCGCCCAGGCGGACATCGACCGCCGCACCGCCGAGTTGGTCAACCTGCGCCGCCGGCTGGAGAGCTTCCTGTCCGACACCGCGGTGGGCGCGGCCCGGGCCGCGGCCTCGGACGCGCACATCCCCTCCCGTCGGGTGGAGTGCGCCATCCTCTACACCGACATCCGGGACTTCACCGGATTCTCCGAACAGAACACCCCGGAGGCGGTGGTGGACATGCTCAACCAGCTGTTCGGCAGCCAGGTGGAGGCGGTGCGCGCCCAGGGCGGCGACGTGGACAAGTTCGTGGGCGACGCCATGCTGGCCTGGTTCGAGGGGCCGGACGCCGCAGCCCGGGCGGTGCGCGCCGGCCGGGATCTGCTGGCCGCGGTGCCTGCCGACGCCCCCCGCCGGGTGGGGGCCGGCATCTATTCCGGCCCGGTGGTGTCCGGCGCGGTGGGGCCGCAGGACCGGCGGGACTTCACGGTCATCGGCGATACGGTGAACACCGCGGCCCGGCTCTGTTCCGCGGCCCGCGCCGACCAGCTGGTGGTGGACGCCGCCACCCTGGAACGAGCCGGCGAGGCGGCCGCAGGCTTCGGCCCGCTGGAGGAGATCACGGTAAAAGGCCGGCTCGCGCCCCTGGCGGTGCGCCGGCTCACCCTGCAGGGAGGACGGCCATGATCGTGCAATGCCTGGACTGCAAGAAGAAGTACCTGCTCAAGGCCACCGAGATTCCCCCCGAGGGCGCGGCGGTGCGCTGCAAGGGCTGCGAGCAGGCCATCCGCCTGGTGCGCCGGAACAACGCCGAGCCGGACAAGTCCGGCATGTCCGCCTTCAAGAAGGACAATCCCCGGGAGCAGAAGTGGAACCGGGAGATGAATGACCAGATCCGGCAGTTCGGCTTCAGCAAGAACACCCAGGAATTCAACCTGCTCTTCAACCTGGTGCGCAAGCTGCGCAAGATGTACGGCATCGCCTTCGTGCCCATCCGGCTGCGCCTCGAGGTGGAGCGGGTGGAGCGGGACCTGGACTACAACGTGCTGCACCTGGTCTCGGACCACTGCCTGCCGGTAGCGGACGAAACCGGGGACAGCCCCCTGCGCAAGCTGGTGGTGGGGCTGTGGGACGCGCTCAAGACCCACGACTACAGCGGGCGGTTCAGTCTGGCCGAGGTCATGCGGGTGGCCTGGCCTGACGCCTTCCCGGCCCTGTTCGTGTTCGCGGGTCTGGCCCCGTGCGGGGTGGGCGGCGCCCCCGGCCGGGTGAGCGAGGTGACCTTCACCCTGGACGGGCTGCGCAACCTGCCCCCGGACCTGGAACTGGACAACCTGCCCCAGGTGGCCCGGGTGGAGATCGCCGCCGACGCCCTGCCCGCCTCCACCCTGACCTTTGCCGAGCGCAGCGCGCCCGGCCTGGTGCTGCACCCGGCCGCAGGCCCGGCCTGCGCCTCCGACGCCACGGCGGCCCTGCTCAAGCAGTGGAGCTGAGCCCTACTTCGCGGGCTCTTCCTTCACCAGGTCCGGGTTCAGGGTCTTGGCCACCGAGGCCCCGCCCTGCACGCTGCGGGTGTTGGTGAAGCCCTGCTCCTTGAGATAGATCTGGGCCTCGTAGGCCCGGATGCCCACGTTGCAGAACAGGATGAGAGGCTCGTCCCGGGGCACCTCGTCCAGGCGGGCCGGCAGCTCGTCCTGGGGGATGGCCAGCCAGCGCTCGCCCCAGCGCGCCTGGTAGGGGCCGGGGTAGTTGGAGCTGCGCACGTCCAGGACCCGGGTCTCGGTTTCGTTCATGAGCCGCAGGAATTCGCCCGCGTCCATCACGTCGGCCCGGCCGTCCAGGATGTTCTCCAGGGCGTTGCCCGCGGCGTTGATCACGTCCATGGCCGAGGCGAAGGGCGGGGCGTAGGACACCTCCAGGTTGGACACGTCCTCCACCGTGGCCCCCCGGCCCAGGATGGCGGCCACCGCGTCGGCGCGGGCCTTGGCCCCGTCGCCGTTCTTGCTCAGCACCTCCACGCCCAGCACCTTGCGGGTGCGGCGGTCGGCGATGAGGTTCACGCACATCATCTTGGCCCCGGGATAGAAGTGCGCCCGGTCGGACTGCACCACCAGGGCGGCCACCGGGTCGTAGCCCACGGCCTTGGCCTGGGGCAGGGTCAGGCCGGCCTTGGCCGCGCCGTACTCGAAGACCTTGAGGCAGAAGCTGCCCACCACCCCAGGGAACCGCGCAGAGCCGCCGGCCACGTTGGTGCCGATGATGCGGCCCATGCGGTTGGCCAGGGAGCCCAGGGGCAGGTGCATCCAGTTGCCGGACAGCACGTTGCGCACCTCGCAGCAGTCGCCGCCCGCGTAGATGCGGGGGTCGCTGGTGCGCAGGAAGTCGTCCACCAGGATGCCGCCGGCCGGCCCCATGGCCAGGCCCGCGGCCCGGGCCAGCTCGCCGTTGGGCCGCGCCCCGGTGGCGAAGAGCACCAGGTCGCAGGGGATCTCGCCGTGTTTCTCGGTGAGCACGCCGGTGACCCCGCCGTCCTTATCGCCCAGGACCTTGAGCACCTTGTCCGGGGCCAGCACCTTGACCTCGTTTTCCTCCAGGTGGTTGCGCAGGATGCCGGCCAGCTCCGGGCACAGGGCCGTGGGCAGCACCTGGTCCCAGAACTCCACCACCGTGGTTTCCACGCCCCACAGCGAGGTCAGGGCCTCGGCCATCTCCAGGCCGATGGCCCCGCCGCCCACCACCACCGCCTTGCCCACTTGGCCCTTGGCCAGGCGGTCCTTCATCTCCACCGCGGCGTTCAGGCCGCTGATGGTCGTCACCCCGGGCAGGTCCGCGCCGGGAACCGGCGGCAGGAAGGGCCGGGACCCGGTGGCCAGCACCAGGGTGTCGTAGGCCAGGTCGGATTCGGACCCGTCGGCCACGGAGCGCACCCGCACGGTGCGGGCCGACCGGTCGATGGCCAGGGCCTCCACCCCGGTGCGCACCTCCACCCGCTTGGTGCCCTTGAAAAAGGCCGCGTCGCGCTTGGCGTGGTAGGAGGTGGAGCACAGGCCGAACACGTCGGACACGTCCCCGCCCACGTAATAGGGGATGCCGCAGCCGCCGTAGGAGATGGCGCTGTCGCGGTCGATCATGAGGATGTCGGCGTCGGGGTCGAGCCGGCGGGCCCGGCAGGCCACCTTGGGGCCCAGCGCCACCGCGCCGATGATGAGAATCCGTTTGGGCATGGTTCCTCCTGGGGCAGGTCGAAGTACCAGGCCCTTTACTGCCGGACGCCGAGAAAGGCAAATTCCCTAGTTCTTTGCAGTGAATACGGAGGCCCCAGAAGGGCGCGTGCCCCAACCCCTTGACCCCGCGGCGGCAAAGGCCTTCAATGGAAACCTTGGGCACACCTGAACCCCCGGAGGTCCACCATGAATCGCAGGATATTCCTGGGCGCGGCCGGAGCCCTGGCCCTGGAGATCGGCTGGCGCGGCGCGGTGGCTGCCGCGGCCCCGGCCCTGCCCGCCTCCCCCGGCGCAGTGCTGGGCGGGAAATCGTTGGAAGAGGCCCTGCGCAGGCGGCAGAGCCAGCGCGAGTACGCCCCCACCCCCCTGCCGGACGAGGTACTCTCGGGCCTACTCTGGGCGGCCTGGGGCGTGAACCGCCCGGACTCTGGCAAGCATACCGCGCCCTCCTCCCGCAACAGGCAGGAGATGTCCGTGTACGTGGCCACCGCAACTGGGGTGTTCCTCTACGACCCCGCGGGCCACGCCCTGGTGGAGAAGGGCAGCGCGGACGTGCGCGCGGCCACCGGCACCCAGGCCTACGTGGCCACCGCGCCGGTGAACCTGGTCTACCTGGCCGACCTGGCCAAGGCCACCGGCGGCTCGGACGAGGAGCGGCTCCTCACCGCGGGCATGGACACCGGGTTCATCAGCCAGAACGTGTACCTGTTCTGCGCGGCCATGGGCCTGGCCACCGTGGTCCGGGCCGGGTTCGACGCCGCGGCCCTGGCCAAGGCCCTGGGCCTGGCCCCGGGCCAGCGGCCCATCCTGGCCCAGTGCGTGGGCTATCCCAAGGCCTGATCCGGGTTTTCGCCGGTCATCCCGGCCTGCTGCGCAGCCCAGAGGCCCAGGAGCAGGACCTCGGCCGCATCGCAGGTGAGCGCCAACCCCATGCGCAGCCCCAGGTCCACGGCCAGGAGCCGGCCCGGGCCGGGTTGGTTCACCCCAGGTCCTCTTCGCTCAGGATGTCGAGGCCCATCTCCCGCAGCAGCGCGGCCAGCATCCCGTCGCCCGGAATGAGGGTGCCGGAGAAGGCGCCGTCGTAGATGCGGCCACTGCCGCAGGTGGGGGAGCGGGCCTTGAGCAGGGCGGCCTGGCAGCCGGCCAGGTGGGCCAGGTCCGCGGCGGCCTGGGAGCCGCGGGCGACTTCCTCGGTCAGGTCGCGGCCGTCCTTGGTAGAGGCTCGGCCCTGGCGCACCCGGCCCCGGGCGGCGGACAGGGGTGTGAGTTGCCCGTCGTAGCGGCAAGGCAGGCCGCAGAGGCAGGCGCTGACCAGCACCGGGCCGGTCTCGGGCAGGCGGGGCATCGGGAGATGGTGCGCTAGTTCTGCGGGTTGAGCCAGTACATGCCCACCAGGAACATGACAAAGGACACCACGCACTGCCCCACGATGATCCAGGTGAACTTGCGTGGGTTCTCGGCCTTCTTGGCCTGGAATATCTCCAGGTGGAAGCGGGTCTCCCCGTTCTTGATCTCGTCGCGCACCAGGCGCAGGTTCACCAGCCCGAAGAAGAGGCAGAGGATGCCGTACACGTAGTCCATGGTTCCCGCCCGGATGGTTGTTTGGGTGCTGGCCGGATGTAGCATCCGACCTCCCGGGGCTGCAAGCCGCTTGACCCCGCCGCGGGTTTGGGTAAGTAACCCCGCCATGCAGGACAAGAAATTCTCCCGGCGGGACGTGCTGTTCGGCGGACTGCGCAAGCTGCGCACCATCGGCGCGGAACATCTGGCCAAGGCCGCGCCGGCCCCGGACGCGGCTCCGGCCGCCCATCCCGCCTCGGAACTGTCCCAGCGCCTGGGCGCGGGCCACGCCGCCTTCAACCGGGCCGACTATGCGGCCGCGGCCGAGGAGTACCGGGCCTGCATGCGCCTGGACCCCGAGCACCCCGACGTGCGCCGCCGCCTGGGCTACTGCCTCTACCGCCTGGGCCAGTACGTGCAGGCCAAGGTGGAGCTGGAGCGCGCCCTGCGCATCCTGAACAAGGACAACTTTTCCTCCCTGTACCTGGGCCTCACCCTGGCCCGCATGAACCGACCCGCGGACGCGGTGGCCGCCTGGCGCGCCTACTACAATCCCGACGAGATCCGCATCATGCGCGAGCTGAACCTCCAGATCGCCCTGCTGGAGGCTCCCGAACCCGCCACGGCCGTAGACGCGGCCGACGCGGTGGAGGAGGCGGTGGAGCTGCGCAAGGAAGAACTGCGGGAGGCCAAGGGCTAGGCCAACTTCCTGCCGCGTCTTGCGGATTTCCCCCGAATTGCTACAGTCAGGGAAGACAGCGCCCCCGTCCGCACCCAAGCGACGGGCCGGGGCAGGAGGCCGCCATGCCCGATCTCACCCTGTGGACCAACCGCCGCCTGGGCCAGCTCAAACGCGACATGGAGCTGCTCTTCGACAGTCTACGCCGGGACATGGGCATGGCCCCTGCCGGCGCCACCGCACCCCGCATCAGCACCGAGGAGACCGACCAAGCCCTCCTGGTGCTGGCTGAGCTGCCCGGATACGGGCCGAATGATCTGAACATCTGCCTGGAAGAGGACGTGCTCACCCTGAAGGGCGAGCGCCGGGAGGCGGTGGAGAACGGCGAAGCCGGCACCATGACCCGGACCCTCTCCTTTTCCCAGTCCTTGCGCCTGCCCTGCCCGGTGGACCCGGACCAGGTGGAGGCCGTGTACAAGGACGGCCAGCTGCGCATCACCCTGCCCAAGTGCCCGCCCCGTGGGCCGCGCAACGTGTGCGTGAAGGTCGGCTGACCCCGAGAATTCCCGCCAAGGAGTCGCCATGGCTGCCAAGAAGGAACGTTACGCGGTGGACACTGACAAGCTGCGCTGGAGGCTGGACCCCGCCTCCCTGCCTTTCGCCACCACCGCTGAACTGACGCCCCTGCAGGGGCTCATCGGCCAGGACCGCGGGGTGGAGGCCTTCCGCTTCGGCATGGGCATGGACCGCGAGGGCTACAACATCTTCGTGACCGGCCCGGCCGACACCGGCCGCCTGGCCAACGTGCGCCGCCTGCTGGAGGACCTTACCAAGAAGGACCAGGTGCCCGACGACCTGTGCTACGTGAACAACTTCAAGAACCCCGAGTCCCCAGCCCTGCTGCGCTTCCCCGCGGGCCAGGGCCAAGCCTTCAAGAAGGACGTGAACACGCTGCTCGACCACTTGAAGACCGAGGTGCCCCAGCTCTTCGAGAGCCAGGATTTCGTGGCCCGCAAGAACGAGATCATGGAGGCCTACGAGCGCCAGTCCCGGGAGTTCTTCAAGGAGCTGAACAAGAAGGTCAAGGACACCGGCTTCGCCCTGGTCAACGTGCAGATGGGCAATGTGCAGCGGCCCGAGCTCATGCCCATCGTGGACGGCGAGCCCAAGCCCCTCATGCAGCTCGAAGAGATGGTGGAGAAGGGCCGCTTCCCGGCCGAGGAGTACGAGAACCTCAAGAACACGTATGCCGCGCTCAAGAAGGAGATCGACGAGATCTTCCTGCAGCTGCGCGACCTGCAGAAAGAGGTCAAGGAGAAGAGCCGGGAGATCGACAAGATCATGTTCCGCACCCTGGCCGCCGAGGCCATGGCCCCCCTGCGCAAGCGCTTCCCGGACGAGGCCGTGGGCAAGTACCTGGAGGGCATGGTGGAGGACATGGCCGAGAACCACGATATCTTCCTGCAGAGCCGCGAGGCGACGCAGCAGGCGCCTCCGGGCATGGTTCCCGACTTCTTCTCCCCCTACCGGGTGAACCTTCTGGTGGACAACTCCGAGATAACCTCCGCGCCGGTCATCATCGAGAACCACCCCACCTACCGCAACATCTTCGGCTCGGTGGAGCGGGTCTACGACCGCAGCGGGGTGTGGCGCACCGACTACTCCAAGATCATGGCCGGGTCCCTGCTGCGGGCCAACGGCGGCTACCTGGTGCTCAACCTCATGGACGCGGTGTTCGAGCCCGGGGTCTGGCCGGCGCTCAAGCGCAGCCTCAAGTCCACCAAGATGGAGATCCAGACCTACGACCCCTTCGCCTTCTTCTCCTCCTCGGGGCTCAAGCCCGAGCCCATCGAACTGGACGTGAAGGTGGTGGTGCTCGGGGACGAGCGGCTCTACCACCTGCTGCGCCACTACGACGAGGACGTGCCCCGCATCTTCAAGGTGCGAGCCGACTTCGGCCTGTCCATGGACCGCACCGACGCCGCGGTGCTGGACTTCGCCAAGTTCATCAAGCGCGAGTGCGACCAGAACTCGCTCAAGCCCTTTGACCGCGGGGCGGTGGCCGCCCTGGTGGAGGAGGCGGTGCGCCTGGCCGGCCGCACCGAGAAGCTCTCCACCGCCTTCCCGGTGCTGGCCGACCTGATCATGGAGGCCGACTACTACGCGGGCCGGGAGGACGCGAACACCGTGGCCGCGGCCCATATCGACCAGGCCGTGGAGTCCCGCATCACCCGCGCCAACCGCGTGGAAGAGGCCATCCAGGAGATGATCTCCCGGGGCACCCTGCAGATCGATGTGGACGGGGCGGTGGTGGGCCAGGTCAACGGTCTGGCGGTGTACAGCATGGGCGACGTGGCCTTCGGCAAGCCCTCCCGCATCACCGCGGCCACCTCCATGGGCAAGGAGGGGGTCATCAACATCGAGCGGGAAGCCGACCTGTCCGGGGCCATCCACAACAAGGGCGTGCTCATCCTGTCCGGCTACCTGCGCCGCCGGTTCGCCCAGGACAAGCCCCTGGCCCTGGCCGCGTCCATCGCCTTCGAGCAGAGCTACGGCGGGGTGGACGGCGACTCGGCCTCCTCCACCGAGCTGTACGCCCTGCTCTCCAGCCTGGCCGGGGTTCCCCTGCGCCAGGACATCGCGGTCACCGGCTCGGTGAACCAGAAGGGCGAGGTCCAGGCCATCGGCGGGGTGAACCACAAGGTGGAGGGCTTCTACGACACCTGCAAGGCCCTGGGCCTCACCGGCAGGCAGGGGGTCATGATCCCGGCCAGCAACGTGGCCGACCTCATGCTGCGCAAGGACGTGGTGGAGGCCATCGCCGCGGGGAAGTTCCACCTCTGGGCGGTGCGCACCATCGACGAGGGCATGGAGATCCTCACCGGCCTGCCCGCGGGCGAGCCGGGCAAGGACGGGAAGTTCCCGGCCGGCTCGGTGGCCGCCCGGGTGGACGAACGGCTCAAGGAGCTGGCCCTGGGCCTCAAGCAGTTCGGGGAAGAGGACAAGAACGCCAAGGCCGGCGCCAAGAAGGCCGCCGGGACCAAGAAGGCCGCCAAGAGGAAGTAAGCCGTGCGCCTGCTCATTGTGGACGACAACCAGGCGGTCCGCCTGCTCATGGAGCGGTTCCTGGCCCCCTTTGCCGAGTGCGTCACCGCCGACGGCGGCGACCAGGCCCAGGAGGTATTCACCGCGTCCCTGGGCATGGCCCCCTTCGACGCGGTGCTCACCGACCTGAACATGCCCTTCATGGACGGGCACGAGTTGCTCGCCTCCCTGCGCGGCCTGGAAGAGGCGCACGGCGTGTCGCCGCAGCAGCGGTTCAAGGCGGTGGTGGTGACCTCCTTCGACGACCGCGAGGAGCAGCGGCGCTGCCGGGAGGACGACCGGGTGAGCGCCTTCGTGGTCAAGCCCTTCACCGAACAGGGCCTCATCGCCGCCCTGGCCGGGGCCGGCATCCTGCCCCCGGGCAGCGCGGCCTGAGCCGCGCCCCTTGCCGCGGGCCTCGGCCTGGGGTAGGGGTCCCGGCCGAGGCAACCCATGTTCAACGCCCTGGCCCCGTCCTTCGCCCTTATCCTCCTGGGCTATCTGTGCAGGCGCCTGGAGTTCCCGACCCGGTCCTTCTGGCCCGAGGCCGAGCGCATCACGTACTTCCTCTTCCTGCCCGCCCTGTTCGTGGGCAACCTGGCCGCGGCCGACTTCTCCAAGCTCTCGGCCGCGCCCCTGGCCCTGACCCTGGTCCTGGCCATCGTGGCCGCCTGCCTGCTGCTGCTCGCGGCGCGGCCGCACCTTCGCCTGGACGGGCCGGCCTTCTCCTCGGTGTTCCAGGGCGGGGTGCGCATGAACACCTACGTGGGCCTGGCCGGGGCCGCGGCGCTCATGGGCCAGCGCGGGCTCACCCTGTCCGCGGTGGCGCTCATCGCCATGATCCCCCTGCTCAACATCTTCTGCGTGCCGGTGGTGGCCCATTTCGGGAGCAACGGCAGCCCCGGGGTGCGCGGCATCCTGCGGGAGCTGGCCAAGAACCCGCTCATCCTGGCCTGCCTGGGCGGCTTCGCCCTGAACCTGAGCGGCCTGCCCCTGCCCCAGAGCCTGCGCGACGTGCTCACCCTGCTGGGCCGGGTGTCCCTGCCCCTGGGCCTCATGGCCGTGGGCGCGGCCCTGCAGTTTGGCGACGCCCGCGCCCACCTGCGGGGGGTGGTGCTCTCCTCGGTGGCCAAGCTGGCGCTCCTGCCCGTGCTGGCGGCCCTGGCCTGCGCCCTGCTCGGGGTGCGCGGCGAGGAGCGCACCATCGCGGTGCTCTTCGCGGCCCTGCCCACCTCGTCCTCGGCCTTCATCCTGGCCCGCCAGTTGGGCGGCGACACGGCCCTCATGGCCACCATCGTCACCGCCCACACCCTCCTCTCCTTCGCCACCCTGCCCCTGGCGCTGTCCCTGCTGGGCTAGGGCAGTAAAAAGAGAGACGCCCCGGAAGGGGCGTCTTCAGCTGACGGTCTGGACCACGTTGCCGGTCCATTGCTCCGGCAAGGGCGGCACCCCGCTCAGGGTGCGGGTCATGGCGAAGAGGTCATGCACCGCCGGGCCGGTGGCCTGGGTGCGGTTCACGAACCCGGCCTCTAGGCGGGCGAAGTCGCGGCGGATGTCCGAGTCGATGAGCTCGTCATTGGTGGGCAGCCGGCGATGGTAGTTCGCGGGCGGGTAGTAATAATGCAGGTACAGGCGCTCGGTGTCCACGGTCCGGCCTCCGGCTGATTCGACTCCTTGACCATACGCCCCCGACGCCGGCAAGGCAACTCACTCCATGGCCTGCCGGGCCAACGCCCCCCGGACCCGGACCCGCTCCAGGGTCCAGGCGAAAAAGATGCCGCCCAGGACGAGGAAGACGCCGTTGCCCAGGGCGGACTTGACCAGGAGGTCCAGGGGCGCGGTCCCGTTCGCCAGGGCGGCGCGCATGCCCTCGAACACGTAGGTGGAGGGCAGGCACAGGGCCACGGCCTGGAGCCAGTGGGGCAGCACGCTCACCGGATAGAACACCGCGGACAGAGGCTGGATCAGGAAGGGCACGCCCCAGATGAGGGCCTCGGCCCCCCGGCCGAACCAGAAGATGAGGCCCATGGTGAAAAGGCCCACGGCCCAGCCGAAGACCGTGAGCGCCAGGTAGAACCAGCCCAGGGACGGCCCCAGGGAGAGGATGTTGAACCCGAAGGCCAGGTACACGATGACCGCCGAGGACACGGTCATAACCAGCCCGCGCAGGAGGCCCACCGCGCAGGCAGCCAGGACGATCTCCACCGGCCGCACCGGCGCGGCGAAGAGGTTCACGATGTTGCGCTCCCAGAACTCCTCGGTGATGGACAGGGACACTGCGTGCTGGGAGCGGTACAAGAGATCCCAGAGCACCACCCCGCCCATGAGGTAGGTGACCATGCCCGGGGCGGCCAGCTGGCCCAGGTACTTAGTCACGAAGCCCCAGAGCACCAGGTTCATCACCGGCCAGAAGAATATCTCCATGGTCCGCACCACGGACCGCTTGTGCAGATAGATGTAGCGCAAAAACAGCGCCCAGACCCGCAGCCACATGCCTAGCCCCTCCCCTGCGCCGCGAGGTCGATGAAGACTTCCTCCAGCGAGGCGCGGCCGGCGCGCTCCCGCACCTGGGCCGGGGCACCTTCGGCCACGGGCCGGCCCGAGCGCAGGAACACGATGCGGTCGCACATCTCCTCCACCTCCCGCATGTTGTGCGAGGTGTAGACCATGGTCACGCCCTTGTCCTGGCGGATGCGCTTCAAGGTCTCCCGCACCTTGGCCGCGATGGCCGGGTCCAGGCTGGCGGTGGGCTCGTCCAGGAAGAGCAGCTCGGGGTCGTTGACCAGGGCCTTGCACAGGTTGGCCCGGGTGAGCTGGCCCGAGGACAGGCCGCCGCAGACCCGGTGGGCGGTCTCGGGGATCTCCAGGAGCGCCAGCAGCTCCAGGATGCGCTGGCGCGGCCGGTGCACCCCGTAGAGCATGGCGAAGACCGTGAGGTTCTCCAGGACGGTCAGGTTGCTGGGCATGGCCACGTAGGCCGACGAAAAGTTGACCCGGGCCAGGATGTCCCGGCGGCGGGTGGCCAGGGGCAGGCCCAGGACCGCGATGTCCCCGGCGTCTGGCACGGTAAGGCCCAGGAGGAGCTGGATGGTGGTGGTCTTGCCCGCGCCGTTCTGGCCGAGCAGGCCGAAGACCTCGCCCCGCTGCACGGCCAGGTCCAGGCCGTCCACGGCCGTCACCGCGCCGAACCGCTTGGTCAGCCCCTTGACGCTGATGACCGTCCCGTTGTCCATGAACGCCTGCAACTCCTGAGGCTCCGCCGGGGGAAGGAGGCCGGCACACTCCTTGCTGTCCTTCGTGCGTTTGCCGCTGCGCCGGAAATCCGCTACCACTCTCCAAGGAGCCGCACGTGGGTGCTTACACCATTTCCCCGCTGACGTCATCGCAGGCCTTTGACCGGGCGGCGTTCTGCGAACTCTCCCGGGCCGGCGACCTGCCCGCCGAGGAGCTGGCCTGGCTGGCCGGACTGTGGGAGGGCTTTGCGGACCGGCTGCACGCCCACCAGGTGGTGAACACCACCCGGAGCTGGCTCCTGGCCTGGATGGACGAGTCGGTGGAAATCGACGTGGACCGCCTGTGGGGCCTGTCCCCGCGGCGGGGTTACCTGGCCCACTGCCTGGCCCTGTCCCGGCTCATGGCCCTGGCCGCGGCCCAGGTGCCCGAGGTGGCGGAATGCGGCTGCGCCCCGGTGCCCGAGCCCACCCCCGAGGTGGCCCAGGCCGTGGAGGAGCTGGGCCTGTTCATCACCCCGGACCACGCCCTGTCCCGGCGCTACGCCCTGCTCACCCCGGCCCCGTATGCGGGCGGCTGTGAGACGTGTTACCTGGCTGCGGACTGCCCGCGGCTCAAGAAGGCCGTCTAGGCTCCCCAACCCCGAGGGCCGCATGCGCACCGTGGCCTGGTTCGGCAACCCCTTCTTCTGCCACAAGCTCGCCGCGCACGGCTGGCGGGTGGCCTTTTTCGGCCGGTTCCCGGCCCTGCCCCTGGGCTGGGACGAGGTGGTGTCCCTGGCCGGCGGGGTCCCGGACCTGGTGGTGCTGGGCGACCGCAGCACCCCGCCGCTCCTGGCCGGCCTGGAGCGCTACCCCTGCCCCACCCTGTTCTACAGCGTGGACAGCCACATCCACGCCTGGCACCCGCACTACGCCCGCGCCTTCGACCTGGTCCTGGTCTCCCTGGCCGATCACCTGCCCGCGTTCTCGGCCGCCGGCATCCCGCCGAAGCGCCTGCTCTGGTCCCCGCCCTACGCCCGGGTCGAGGACTGCTCCCTGCCGGGAGCGCCCCCGGAGTTCGACCTGCTCTTTGTGGGCACAGTGAACCCGGCGACCACGCCGGGCCGGGCCGGGTTCCTGGCCGAGGTGGGCCGGCGGCTCCCCGGGCTGGCCGTGCGCCAGGGCGGGTACCGCGAGCTGTACGCCCGCGCCCGGGTGGTGCTCAACGAGGCCGAGCGCGGGGACCTCAACTTCCGGGTCTTCGAGGCCCTGGGCTGCGGGGCCTGCCTGCTCACCCCCCGGGTGGGGCACGGGCTGGCGGACCTGTTCACCGACGGCCGGGAGCTGTTCACCTACC
>JAEXTU010000347.1 GCA_023453335.1 Pseudomonadota bacterium
TGGCCGCGTCGTGGGGCACCAGGACCCGCAGGGTGGCGCGGCCGGGGGTGTCCATGTGGTCGAAGTGGTAGACCACCTCGATGCCCTCGGCCGTATCCAGGCCGGTCACGTCCTCCAGGAAATAGCCCTGGCGGAGCATGGCCTTGGCGGCGCGCACCACGTCCGTGGCCCGGACAAAGGCCTGGAGGGGCTGTCCCGTGGCCGGATCGCAGGTGAGCACGGCGGTGGGGTTCAGGCTGTCGACCCAACTCATGCCTTCATCTCCTTGGTCGCGGCGGCCGCGTCCACCGGGGCCGAGGGCCACCAGCGCCGGCCGGTCAACTTCTCCTGGAGCAGGAACAGGCCTTCCAGCAGGGCCTCAGGGCGGGGCGGGCAGCCGGGCACGTACACGTCCACCGGCACCAGGGTGTCCACACCCAGGATCACATTGTAGTTCTCCTTGCAGGCGAAGGGGCCGCCGGAGATGGCGCAGTTGCCCAGGGCCATGACGTACTTGGGCGCGGGCATCTGCTCATAGAGTCGCACCACGGCCGGGGCCATCTTCTTGGTCACGGTGCCGGCAACGATCATGAGGTCGGACTGGCGGGGCGAAGGACGAAACACCTCGGCCCCGAACCGGGCGATGTCGAAGCGGGCCATGCCCACGGCCATCATCTCGATGGCGCAGCAGGCCAGGCCGAAGGTCATGGGCCACAGGGACATGGCCCGGCACAGGTCCAGGAACTTGCGGACCGGGGACAGGTTGACCAGCCCCGGCTCGGACCCGGCGACGGCCGGGGCTATTGCGAGATCTTGTGCGGCCACGTGAACACCCCCTTCTTCCAGAAGTACAGGCAGGCCAGCCCGAGGACGGCCAGGAAGACCAGGACATCGACGAGGAACTGCCAGCCCTCCAGGAAGGGATAGGCCGCGCCCACCGGGAAGAGGTAGAGCACGTCCACGTCGAAGGCCAGAAAGAGCAGCGCGTAGATGGCGTAGTTGATGCCGAAGCGGACCCAGGCCGAGCCGTGGACCGGCATGCCGCACTCGTAGGGATCGCCGAAGGCGCCTCCCGTATACCGCGGTGCCAGGAGAATGGACCCGACCACAGGGCCGGCTGCGAATGCCACGCCCAGGAACAGGGCCAGCAGAACCGCGACGTTCAGCCACGTGAAGACCATGACCTCTCCTTTTCCTCGCGAAGTGCGCCGCCGAGGGCGGCTCTCAATACGTTTTACACCCCTGGGATGGACTGGCCCCGCACCAGATCGGCGGGAAAATGTATCGTTAAGGCGGCATGGAAACCACATCCGGCCGTATCTGTCAAGATGGATATGCCGTTTTCAAGGCATTCCCCGCATGAATCTCTTGAAGAAACCCGGTTATCCCCGGCCGGCCTAAACATGACGGGGACTCCGCAGTATAATATTCGACCTCCCCGGTAGACATCCCTGTCCAGCACCACTGCGCTACGTATGTATCAGCCTGTACAAGCCACGCACATTCCGGCCATATCGTTGCAACTGGTCGCCATGCACCCGCAATACGTCTCCACAGGGGCAGTCAGGAAGGGGAATGGTCCGGCCCGTGTCTAGATGAACAAGACCGTGACCAGGATGAAGCTCGGGACGAGGATGCCTACGGACCAGGCCATGTAGCCGAAGAAGCTGGGCATCTTCACGCCGCCGGCCTCGGCGATGGAGCGCACCATGAAGTTGGGCGCGTTGCCGATATAGGTGTTGGCGCCCATGAACACCGCGCCGGCCGAGATGGCCAGGAGGGTGTGCACGTGCTGCATGAGGTACTGGGCGTCGCCGCCCGCGGTGTTGAAGAACACCAGGTAGGTGGGCGCGTTGTCCAGGAGGCTGGACAGGATGCCGGTGAGCCAGAAGTACATCTCGTTCGCCGGCTCGCCGTTCCTGGTCACCAGGGCGACGACCTCGGACAGGGCCCCGTGCTCGCCCGCGCGCAGGATGGCGATGGCCGGGATCATGGACACGAAGATGCCGGCGAAGAGCTTGGCCACCTCGATGATGGGAAACCAGTCGAACTCGTTCTTCTCGCGGGTGGCCTGGGCTGTGGTCTTGATGGAGAGGAAGGCCATGAGCAGGAGCAGCACGTCGCGGGCCACGTTCTGCAAGTCCACGTGCACATGGTACACTTCGAAGCCCACGCCCGGGTTCCACATGCCGCTCATGAGCACGCCGCCCACCACGCCGGCCAGCAGCACCAGGTTGAAGCCGCCCTCCAGACGCAGCTTCTCCGTGCCCGCGCGGGGCGGCTCCGGCCGGCCCTCCCGGCCGAAGAGCACGGAGTCGACGGCGAAGTACACAGCGAGCAGGAGCACGGCCAGGAAGGCCATGGGCGCGAAGAGGTGCATAGTGGTCCAGAAGAAGGACACACCCTTCAGGAAGCCCAAAAACAGCGGCGGGTCGCCCAGGGGGGTGAGAGCGCCGCCGATGTTGGCTACCAAGAAGATGAAGAACACCACGGTGTGCACCTTGTACCTGCGATGGGCGTTGGCCCGCAGCAGCGGCCGGATGAGGAGCATGGCCGCGCCGGTGGTGCCCATCCAACTGGCCAGGGCGGTGCCAGTGGCCAGGAACACGGTGTTCACCACTGGCCGGCCCACCAACGAGCCGGACAGGCACACCCCGCCGGCGATGGTGAACAGGGCGAAGAGCAGGATGAGGAAGGGGATGTACTCCAGCACCGCGGTGTGCACCACCACGTAGGCGGACAGGGCGGGCCCGTACTTCACCGCGAACGGCGTCAGGAAGGTCAGGCCCCAGAAGGCCGCCACCTTGCCGAAGTGGCGGTGCCAGAAATGGGGGAAGACCAGGGGGAAGACGGCGATGGACAGGAGCATGCACACGAAGGGCAAGACCCACAGTCCGCCCAGCTCCTTGCCGAACTCCTCGGCCTGGTGGTGCAGGCCGCCGGCCTCGCCGAACGACTCGGCACTGGACACGGCCGGGGCCGCCGTTTGGTCCGAGGCGTGCGCCAGGGGCGCAAGGCTGGTCGACATCACCGAACAAAACGCCGCCAGCGCCAGAATGCCGAGCAACCGACGAACCATTCCCCCCGACCTCCTCTCGACTCCCAGGAGGGATGTACACTGAGTGTCTTGATTAACGCATCCGCCTGGAACCGAAACTCCGTTTGGCTCGCGCGGCGATGCATTCATTTTGGATAAGGAAGCTTCAAGGTGGAAGCAGCCGCGCCGAGAATACCCCTTCCTACCCGTACGATCTTGCCGGGAAAACCGAACCCGCCGGATTGGAACGGAGAAATGGCGCGACTATGCCTACAGGTCGGGCCCGGCAAGCCCCCCTATGCTGACCGGCTCATGCAACGCGGCAAGGCATGAGGGGCGGAGGCCGGTGGGATCAGTTCAGGGCTCCCGCTCCCACCCCGCGGGGCAGGGCCCCAGGGTCACGTCGCCGCCCTGGCGCACTAGGCGCACCAGATCGGCCAGGCTGATGGAATCCAGCTTGTCGAACATGGCCTGGCTGGCCTCGGTCCAGACCTTGCGGGTGAGGCAGGTGTGGGCGTTGCGGCAGGCCCGGCGGCCGGTGGCCGCACATTTGGTCAGGGCGGTGTCCCCTTCCAGCACCCGCACCACCTCGCCCACGGAGATCTCCTCCATAGGCCGGGCCAGGGTGTGGCCCCCTCCGGGGCCGCGCCGGCTTTCGATGAACTGCGCCCGCTTCAGGGGCTGGACGAGCTTCTCCAGGTACTTGGCCGAGATGCCTTGGCGCTTGGCCACATCGGCAATGCGGACCGCACCGCCCGCGTTGTGCAGGGCGATGTCCACCATGAGCCGAGTCCCATACCTGCTCCGCGTGGACAGCCGCATAGCGTCCCCCCTTGCGCCCGCCGCGCCGGCAGCGGGACGAAACAACCCTCGCTCGCCAAAAAGGAGCAGCCAGCGGCACGGGCCGCGGACGCTGCCGGTCAAGGCCTGAGGAGTGGCGGCCGGTTCCGAATCACCCCCGGGAATCGGCCTGCCCCCACTTACCCCAAGATTCTAGGGGGGTCAATGTCTTGGCTGCGTTGACGGCAACGCGCGCTTGCCCCCTCCGCGTTCCGGCGCTACCCTGGCGTCAAGTCTCCGGGAAACCACCGACCATGTCCAAGACCCTGCTCCCCGCCGCGCTCCTGGCGCTCCTGCTCCTGCCCGGTCCGGCCCCGGCCGGAGGCCCGCTGCCCTTCTGCCCGGGGGAATCCCTGACCTTCACCCTGGCCTGGGGCGTGATCCCGGCCGGAGAGGCCAGCATCGAGGTCCTGCCCCCGGACCTGCCGCCGGGCTTTCCCCCCGGGGCCGAACCCCTTCTGCACCTGCGCATGCGCGCCAAAACCAACTCTTTTGCCGACGTGTTCTACAAGGTCCGCGACCAGGTGGACTCCTGGACCGACCCGGGGCTGTCCCGCGCCCTGCACTACGTGAAGTCCCAGCACGAAGGGAGCTACCACCGGGAGATCACGGTGCGCTTCTTCTGGAACAACTCCACGGTGCGCTACGAGAACGACGTGAACGGCCCCAAGGAGCCGCTCATCCTGCTGCCCGGGACCCTGGACCCCCTGTCCGTGTTCTACGGCTTCCGCAGTCGGGAGATCGGGCCCGAGGCCGCGGTGTGGCTGCCGGTGACCGACGGGACCAAGACGGTCATGGGTGAGGCCAAGGTGGCCGGCCGGGAGCGGATCACCGTGCCCGCCGGGGAGTTCGACACCTGGGGGGTGGCTCCGGACATCCGGGACCTGGGCGGGGTCTTCCGCAAGAGCCCCGGGGCCAGGCTCACGGTGTGGGTCACCGCCGACGAGCGCAAGATTCCCGTGCGCATCGAGAGCAAGGTGCTGGTGGGCTCCTTCCGGGCCGAACTGGCCACCCTGGCCTGGCCCGAGGGCTGCCCCGGCGGCCCCTGACCGCCACTGCCCCGGGTCTGCAAACAGCCCGGCAAGCCTGGGGAAATCTCCTAACTTCCCTGTGGCGGCGACCGGTTGTCGGCGACTTGCCCTGGATGCGCTTTGGGGATATCGGATACTACGGCATTATCACCTCAAGCCACTACGCAGGGTTACGCATGGACGAACCCCTGGAATCCACCCCGGGCGCACCTCCCGCGGACGGCCAGGCCCAGCCGCAGGCCCTGCCCAGGTCTTCCGCCCCCCGTCCCCGCGGTCCGGCCGAGGAGTTGGAACGGGCCCTGGACGAACCCCAGGAAGTTCCCTTCATGCACTGGTCGGTGCCCTGGTCCGACCTGATGATGACCATGTTCGTGTTCTTCGCAGCGCTCTTCATCTATGCCAGCGCCCGGCGGGACGTGACGGAATTCTTCCGCGGCCACAAGGCGCACGAGACCATGCAGCGGGACTTCACGGCCGTGGGCGGCCGGCCCGGCCCCCTGCCGGTGCACGACCGGCCCTCGGCCGGCATGCTCCCCGCCCTGGGCGTCCAGCAGCTCTCGGAGTCCATGAACGCCGCGGTGCGCGACCAGGGGCTCAAGGACGTGACCGTGCGGGTGGAGGGGGATGTGGTGCGCATCGCCATGCACGGCCCCCTGCTCTTCGACCCCTTTGCGGCCGAGGTGAAGCCCGAGGGCTTGCGCTTCCTGCACACTGTGGCCCGCATCCTGGCCATGGCCCGCAACCCGGTGGAGGTGCACGGCCACACCGACAATGTGCCGGTGCACACCCCCCAGTATCCCACCGCCTGGGAACTCTCCACGGCCCGGGCCGTGAACGTGGCCCGCATCCTCATCGACGCCGAGAACATCGACCCGGCCCGCTTCACCGTGGTCGGGCATTCCATGTACCTGCCCGCGGTGCCCAACCTCACGGCCGAAACCAGATACCGCAACGCGAGGGTGGAACTCGTGGTGCGCAAGCCCGAACCCGAGGAATAGCCATGCAGATGCTGCGCGCCAACATCATCGGTGTCTCCGTGTGCTCGGCCCTGCTCCTGGCCGGTTTCATGTCCTCGGGCGACATCACCGCCTACCTGAACCTCCCCTCCGTGTTTGTGGTCGTTGGCGGCACCCTGGGCTCCACCCTGCTCTCCTACCCCTTTTCCCAGGTGCTGGCCGCGGCGCAGGTGGCCCGGGGCGCCTACCGCAACCCGGGCGCCGACCCGGACGCGGTGATCTTCGCCCTGCTGGACATGTCCATCCGCAGCAAGGTGGACGGGCTGCAGAGCCTGGAGAAGGCCGGCGAGCAGACCACCGTGGCCTTTTTGCGCGACGCCATGCAGATGCTGGCGGACAACTACTCCGTGGAGGACATCCGGGACATCCTCTCCACCGAAATCCTCCACTTCCGGCAGCGCCGCCAGCACAACGAGCGGGTGTTCCGGAGCATGGCGGTGTACTCCCCTGCCTTCGGCCTGGCCGGCAGCGTCATCGGCCTCGTCGGGCTGCTCTTCAGCCTGGGCGACACCGGCGAGATACTGCGCTACATCCCCATCGCCCTGGTTTCCACCCTCTACGGCATCCTGGGCGCGTACTTCGTGTTCTCGCCCATTGCCGAGTGCATCCGGGATAAGACCGAGCGAGAGGTGCTCACCCACAAGCTCATCATCGAGGGCGCGGTGGCTGTGAAGCACGAGACCAACCCGCACATCCTGGAGAAGAAGCTCTCCGCCTTCCTGACCCCGGCGGCCCGGCGCGAGACCCGCAACACCTTCGCCGAGGTGCGCCAGAAGTACCTGCGCATGGTCCGCGCCCGCACCGAGGGGGAACGGGCCGAAGCCCCGGCCGCGCCCACCGGCCCGGTCCGGGAGAAGCTGGCCACGGAACAGGCCTGAGCCCGACGACAAGAGGCCCCCGGGGGGCGCCGCCCCGGGGGCGGGGGTCCGGGCGCCGTCTCCTGCGATCTCAGACCATCATGTCCACCATGGTCCCCTTGCCGGCGTACGCCGCGCCGAGGACCTTGGTCTGGAAGTCGTAGTCGGCGTTGCTCGCGCCGCCCACGCTCGCTTTCTGGTTCATGTAGTCCAGGGTCTTGGCGACCACTTGGGCTCCGAAGACCTGCCGGTCCGAGGCCGAGGCCAGCGATGCGACGCTGGCGGTCATCTCGTCCATGGCGTTCCCTCCCTCAAGAGCGGAAACGGGCCCTTCGGATGTCCTATCGGCAGTCCCGCGGAAAAGTTTAGCCTAGCACTTGGCCTGGCGGAGGTCCTCCAGGGTGATCCCGTCCAGGATGCCGTTCATGGCCAGGGTTGCCCGGACCCACACCCGACGGGTCCGGCAATCCTCGGACTTCTCGCAGGTCCCGGGTTCGGACACGCACTCGGTGAGGGAGACTCCGCCCTCCAGGAGGCGGACGATCTCGCCCACCGATATCTCCTCGGGCTGCTTGGCCAGCAGGTGGCCGCCTTTGGGACCGCGCACACTCTTGAGATATTTGGCCTTGTTCAAGGGGCGGATGAGTTGCTCCAGGTACTTGACCGAGACGCCCATCCGCTTGGATATCTCACTGACCGGGACCGGCTTGCCGTTCCCGTGTTCGGCGATGTCCAGGAGCATCCGCGTGCCGTATCTGCTTCGCGTCGACAGCTTCATGGGTTTCCTCCGGAACTGGGCCCCAGCCCAGGAAAAGCATACCAACCAGATTTGAATGGAGGTAGCATACTGGATTCCCGCCGCCTTTCCAAGCACCATTTCCCGTTCGCCGACGATGTGGCCCGCCGGCCCGCCCTTGCCCCGGTCCTCCCAAAGGGATAGAGGGCCGGGCCATGGCCGACCGCGATTTCCTCCTGGACCTCTCCGGCTGCGACGTGCGCCTGGGCCGCGCGACCGTTTTGCGCGGGGTGGACCTCACCCTGCGTCCGGGCCGCCACCTGGCGGTGCTGGGCCGCAACGGCGCAGGCAAGAGCACGCTGTTGCGCCTGCTTCTGGGCGAGGTGCATCCGGCCCAGAGCGTGGACCCCGCCACCGGCCGGGTGCAGGCCGGCCGGCGCGTGGTGCGGCCGGCGGCGCGGCCCCTGCTCCTAGTGGCCGCGGAGGAGCAGGACGCCTACCAGCGCCGGAGGGTGGAGTTGACCGGGCTGGAGGTGGCCTGCACCGGCCCCCTGGGCGTGTTCCTCCCCTTCCGGGAATTTTCCGAGGCCGAGCTGGCCCGCGGCCGGGAGGCCCTGGACCTGGCCGCGGCCGGGCATCTCGCCGGCCGGCCGGTGTCCGCCCTGTCCCGGGGCGAGCTGCGCCGGGTGCTGGTGGCCCGAGCCCTGGCCGCCCGGCCCGGAGTGCTCCTGCTGGACGAGGCCCTGGACGGCCTGGACCGCGCCTCGCGGGCCGGGGTGCTGGACGCCCTGGAGGCCGCGGCCCGGGCGGGCGCGACCCTGGTGGTTTCCGCC
>JAEXTU010000356.1 GCA_023453335.1 Pseudomonadota bacterium
GCGCCAGAACGGCCCGGGCCGCCTGCTCCTGGCCGGATCTGCGGACAATCCCGCAGCCCTGCGCGATCTGCTCATGGACTGGCTGCGCGACACCGCCCGCCGCGCCTTCACCCCCTGGCTGCGCGACCTGGCCCGGCAGACCAACCTGATTTTCAGCCACCTCACCATCCGCGCCCAGAAGTCCCGCTGGGGCAGCTGCTCGGCCAAGCACGGCATCAGCCTCAACTGCAAGCTCCTCTTCCTGCCCCCGCGCCTGTGCCGCTACGTGCTGCTGCACGAGCTCTGCCACACCCGCCACCTGGACCACTCGGCGGCCTACTGGAAGCTGGTCTACACCGTGGAGCCCGACTACCTGGCCCTGGACAAGACCCTGCGCACGGCTTGGCGCTGGGTGCCGGGGTGGGCGGCGTAGCCGGCCATGCCCAACCTTCCCGGCCAGGACTCCCCGCCCCTGCCCGAGCGCGGGCTCACCGCGCCCCAGGCCGTGGCTGCGGTCATTGCCGGGGTGGACCACTCGGCCCGCGAGATTTCCCAGATTTCCGGCCTGCCCGAGCGGGTGGTCTACGACGCGCTCACCCACCTGGCCCGCTCGGCCCGCGGCCGGCACGACAAGCTCCAGGTCACCCCGGCCGCCTGCCTGGACTGCGGCTTCAGCTTCGCCAAGCGCGACCGCCTCACCAAGCCCTCCCGCTGCCCGGCCTGCCGCTCCACCCACATCGAGCCGCCGCGGTTTCGGCTGGGGGAGAAAACCAAGCAGGGCGATTCGTGAATCGCCCCTACAGAAGAGCGCCCAGCCAACCTCGCTGATCCGGCCCTCTTGTGTGGGGGCGATTCACGAATCGCCCTGCTTTTCTTGCCTGGTCCGATTTATTTCCTTCCCACCATCCTGTCCACCAGCCGGATCTTCTCCTCGAAGTCGTCGGCCAGTTCGTGCAGGGGCGCGCCGGCGTGGAGGATGAAGTCGGCGATGTTCATGTAGAGGGGTTGGCGCTCCTCGAACAGGGCGCGCATCTCCTCGGCCAGGGGCTGGCCGGTGAGGGTGGGCCGCTGCGCCGCCTTGGGGTCCTTGAGCAGGCGGGCGGCGAGCAGGGCCGGCTCGGCGGCCAGGTAGAAGACCTTACCCGAGGCGCGCAGGAGGGCGCGGTTGGCCTCGGCCAGGACCACTCCGCCGCCGGTGGCCACGATCTGGCCGTCCCTGGCGCAGACCTCGGCCAGGACCTGGCTCTCCAGGGCGCGGAAGGCGTCCCAGCCCTGCGCCTCCACCAGCTCGGCGATGCTTGCGCCGGCGCGGGCCTCCACCAGGTCGTCGGTGTCAACGAAGGGCCGGCCGGAGCGCTTGGCCCCCACCTTGCCCAGGGTGGTCTTGCCGCTGCCGCGCAGTCCCACCAGGAAGATGTTGGACTTGCCCCCGGCCGCGCCGGTGCTGCGGCTGTACACGCCGGTCCTCCCGGCGTCCTCCACCTCGGCCCTCTTCTGCATGGCCCCCTTGGGCACGATGTTCTGCGCCATGGTCGTCTCCTCCGCGGCCTTCCTACCCCAACTCGCGGCCGAGCCCAAGCCCCCGGCGCTCAAGTTTCCCGCACAACCTGCCGATGAGACGCCAGAACCCTAGGAGGAAGCCATGGCGCAGGTCGCCTACATCGACGACTACCGGGCCAAGAAGCGGGCCAAGGCCGCATGGGAGCCGGCCCTGCCCAAGCCGCCCCACATCCACGACGGCGAGATCATGAGCCGCGACTACACGCGCATCGCGGACGTGGCCTGGGGCATCCTGAAAATCCGGGAGATCCTCGCCTACCACCTCTACCTGGACGACGCCTGGCCGCGCCTCTGCCTGGACCTCCTGCACGAGGCCTTCCGGCAGGGCAAGGAGGACCGGCCCGAACTGCACGAGGCGGCCCAGGCCCTCAAGGACCACATCATGTCCGAGATGACCCCGGACACCCACCTGCACCTCTCCACGGCCCTGCTCATCGCCGACCTCATCGAGAAGGCCCCGACCTACCAGATGGGCTAGGCCCACCCCGCTGGAAATAGAACGGGCGGCTCAGGGCCGCCCGTTTTGTTTTGTCCGCCCCGCGCCCTACTTGCCGAAGGGGCACTTGGGGAAGGTGCACTGCTTGCAGTTCAGGCAGAAGGAGCCCTCGGCCAAGCGGGCCAGGTCCGAGCGGGTGAGTTGCTGCCCGGCCAGCAGGCGGGGCAGCAGCAGGTCCAGGCTGGTGGTCTTGTGGAACAGGGCGCAGGCAGGCACGCCCAGCACCTGGGCGTTCCTGATGCGGCCCACCAGGGTCATGGCCCCGGGCAGCACCGGCGCGCCGTAGAGCAGGTCGGTGAGGCCGGCCTCCAGCAGTCCCTGGCGGGTCACGTCGTCGGGGTCCACGGACAGGCCGGCGGTGGTGATGACGAGGTCGCACTCCGCCTCCAGCATGGAGCGAATGCTGCTGGCGATGGCCGCGGCGTTGTCCGGGGCGATGGCCGTGGCGCAGACCTCGGAGCCCAGGGCCGCCAGCTTGGCGGTGAGGATGGGGATGAAGCGGTCCTCGATGGCCCCGGTGAAGACCTCGGTGCCGGTGACCAGGAGCCCGGCCCGGGCCCGGCGCAGGGGCAGGATGGCGAACAGGGGCTCGTCGCCCAGGGCGGCCATGGCCCGGGAGAAATTCTCCCTCGAAATGTAGAGGGGGATGGCCCGGCAGGCGGCGAAGGGTTTGCCCGCCTCCATGAGGGTGTCGCCCTGGCGGGTGGCGCACATGACCTCCGGGGCTAGGTTGAAGCGCTGCAGGGCGGTGCGGTTCAGGGAGAGCAGGCCCCCGGACTCGGCGCGGAAATTGATCTTCCCTTCCCGGGGCTCGGAATCGTAGGCCACGCCGGGGCCGGCCATGCGCTGGGCAAAGGCCAGGGCAGCCTCGTTCTCGTGCACCCATTGGTCCGCGGGCAGGTCCTGCTCCTCGGCCACGTAGACCGAGGTGCGGCCCATGTGCTGGAGCCGGCAGAGGTCGCCGCCGGTGAGGGCCTGGCCGGCCACGAACTCCGCGCCCTTGGACTGGCCGGGCACGATGCGAGTCATGTCGTGCAGGGCGGTGCGGCCCACGGCCTCGGCCGCGGGCACCGCGCGCAGGGGCGGCCGGCACTCGTCGGGCCGGGGCGCGGCGCCGTGGGCATAGGGGGCCTCGCCCTGGCAGCCGCGGCAGATGGCCCCGTCCTTGGCCGGATAGGGCTCGCCGCAGCCCGGGCAGAGCGCCACCGCTCCCATGTGGGGCTTGCGGCGCACCCTCTCGGCCACCGTGACCGGCCGGGAGGAACACACCGAGGGACCGGCCGCGCGGATTTCCTCCAGGAGCTTCTCGGAGTCCTGGTCCTGCTTGGCCTTCTCCTTGAGCAGCCACCCGCGCAGCTCCGGGTAGGGGCCGAGCTTGGCCGCATCCACCCAGACCCGCACCCCCTCGCCGGTGCGCTTGTCGTAGAGGGCCAGGGCGTAGCGGCCCAGGTTCACCACCTTCATCCAGTTGTTGCCCGCGGACAGGGGGGTGAGCAGCTGCACCGCGTCGGGCAGGCACTTGGCGGTCTCCACCACGGCCTCGTAGAGGATGCCCGGGGGCAGGAGGCCCTTGGCCAGCTCCACCATGTAGCCGCCCAGGAGCAGGCCGGGCGCGGGGTAGGAGTGGAACTCGCGGGCCTTTTCCTTAAACTCTTCGAAGGCATAGGCGCCGATGTTCATGGCTGAATCTCTTATCCCGAATCTGCTGGAAATGAAATGCGCCCCCCGCCGGGGGGGTGGCGGGGGGCGCGGCTATCCCGGGAATCCGGGTCAGCTTGCCTTGCGCAGGGTGACGAAGTGCTCCTGCATGCACACCCCGCCGCCGCCCTTGTCGGTCTTGCGGATGCCCTGGGGCATGAGCTCGTTGTCGGCCACGCCGCGGCCCTTGGCCCGGCTCTCCACCGGGAGGGTGTGGCCGAAGCCGTGCACCATGAACACCGCCTCGGGGTGGATGAACTCGGTGACGAAGGCGCGCAGGCGGCCGGAGCGGCCGGAGTTGGCCACCTCCACCAGGTCGCCGTCGGCGATGCCCAGGGCCTTGGCCCGGGCGGTGTTAATCCACACCACGTTCTCGGGCATCTGCTCGTGCAGCAGGGGGTTGTTCACGGTGTGGCCCTGGGTGTGCAGGCCGCAGCGGCCGAAGGTGATGCGGAAGGCGCCCTCCGGCGGGCTGGCCGGGGACACATAGGCGGGCAGGGACTCAACCCCGTCCTTGGCAAGCGCTTCCGAGATGAACTCGATCTTGCCCGAGGGGGTCTTGAACTTGAGCTTGTCCATGTCCACGAAGCTGGGCTTGTCGGCCAGGTCCACGAAGCCCTTGGCCTTGAAGTCCTCAATGCTCACCCCGGTCTCCTGCAACTGGAAGTTCCAGATGTCCTCGATCTTGGAATAGTCCAACTCCTTGAGGCCCATGCGCTTGGCCAGGCCGGCGTAGATCTCCCAGTCGGCCTTGGTGTCGAAGCGCGGCTGCATGCAGCGGTTGCGCACGAAGAGCGAGGGCTTGGGGCCGTTCTTGGTGGCGATCATGGTCTCCCGCTCCAGGTAGGGGGACATGGGCAGGACCACGTCCGCGTACCACGCGGTGTCGGACCAGGAGAAGGTCACGGCCACCAGGAGGTCCAGGTTGTCCCAGAGCTTCTTCACGTCCGCGGTGTCCGGGAAGGCCATGAGCGGGTCGTGGCGCTGGGCGATGTAGGCCTTGATGGGATAGGGCTCGCCGGTGGCGATGGCCTGGTAGGCCTTGTCCACCAGGCCGGGGCCGGCCTCGAAGTGGGTGCGGCCCTCCATCCAGCCCACGCCGTCCACCCGCTTGTCCGCGGGCTTGGGGAAGAGGCCCACCAGTTCCTTGAGGCCCTTGCGGCCCACGTCGCCGGGCTTGAGGGCGATGGGCATGCCGCCCTTGGCCCCGATGGCGCCGAGCAGGGAGTTGATGATGTAGGCGGTGCGGCTGACCTGGAAGGAGTCGCCGTAGCGGGCCACCATCCAGCCCGGGTGCCAGATGACCGAGGGCGCGGCCTTGGCCAGCTCCTTGACAAAGGACACCAGGTCCTTGGCCGGGACCCCGGTCTCGGCTTCGGCCCACTCCGGGGTGTAGGGCGCGATGAAGGAGGAGAGCGCCTCGAAGTCCTTGCACCACATCTCCACGAAGGGCTTGTTGTACAGGCCCTGGGTGACGAGCACGTTGATGACCGCCAGGTTGAAGGCGTAGTCCGTGCCCGGCCGGATCAGGAAGAAATTGTCGGCCTTGGATGCGGTCACCGTGGCCCGGATGTCGATGCAGGTGAGCTTGCACCCGGCGTCCATGCCGTCCAGGAGGTCGTTGACTTCCTTGACGTTGATGGATTCGAAGATGTTGCGGGTCTGGACCACCACGTGCTTGGCGTTCTTGAGATCGTAGGCCACGCCCTTGCGGCCGAAGCCGAACACCGAGAGGGCGGCATGCTGCACGTTGCGGGCGCAGGCCGAGTCGTGGTTGCAGTAGTTGGGTGAGCCCAGGCCTTTGAGAAAGGCCCGGTAGAAGTCGCGGAAGGGGCCGCCGCGGTCGGAGAGCAGGATGGACTTGGCCCCATGCTTCTCCTTGATCTCGGTGAGCTTGCCGGCCACGTAGTCCAGGGCCTCGTCCCAGGTGGCCTTGCGCCACTTGCCCTCGCCCCGCGCGCCCTCGCGGATCATGGGGTGCTGGGGCCGCTCGTCGTCCATGGTCAGGGCCAGGCCGGCCGCGCCGCGGGCGCACAATGAGCCCTTGATGCCCGGGGAATGGGGATTGCCCTGGATGAAGGCGACCTTGCCGTCCTCGACCTCGACCATCATGGGGCACCGCACAGTGCACATGCCGCACACGCCGTATACATTGCTTCTGGCCATGCAAGCCTCCTTGGATGCTTCTTATCGAGCGATGATTGCCCGCATTGAGGGCTTTTTCGTATTGTAGTGGGTAGCAATTTCCCTGGGCCATGGCAAGCGTTCCTTTCATGTGAAAAAAAGTTCATTTAACCGGCCCGCGGGGGGCATTCCCCTTTCCGTATGGGTATTCAGAATGAGAAAAAGAGAACAAGCAGGGGATTCTGTTGACAGCAGAGCGCAGAAGTGCTCTTTACGGGATACCCTGAGGTCCCTGCCCCAAATCAGACTAAACTGCTCGACAATGGAATTGGGCCAGGGAAGCTGCACACACGCTCAAGAAAAGTACAACTGATGGTACAGGCCATTGCAGTCATGAACATCATAACTTCCATTGCCGGAAACCCCGCCGCTTTCCGCGGCCGGCGACCGGAACTTTCCAGCCCGCGGCCCGCGGCCGCAAGGAGCCAGCGCGCATGAGCAAGTACACCATCAAGCTGAACCAGAAGCGGTGCATCAGCTGCAAGGCCTGCGAGGTCCACTGCAAGATGAAGAACCAGGTTCCCCTGGGGGCCAAGCTCGGCGTGCTGGTGAGCGTGGGCCCCATCAAGAAGGGCGCGAACCCGGCCATCCTGAACCTGTGGATGCCCTGCTTCCACTGCGCCAAGCCCTGGTGCGTGGCGGCCTGCCCCACCGCGGCCATGAAGCGCCGCGAATCCGACGGCATCGTCTACGTGGACCAGGAGCTGTGCGTGGGCTGCAAGGCATGCATCTCGGCCTGCCCCTGGAGCATCCCCCAGTTCAACGAGGAGACCGGCACGGCCATCAAGTGCGACCTGTGCATGGACCGCCTGGACCGGGGCCTGGAGCCGGCCTGCGTCAGCGGATGCACGGCCAAGGCCCTCTCCATCTCCGGCGTCAACGCCGCCTCGGAAAAGGCGCGCAAGGAATACGGAACCAAGCAGTTGCTCTCCAAGGCCAAGGTGGTGGGCTAGGCAAGACTTCACGCAAACAACCCATTTTCAAGGGAGGAACTCTCGTGTCGCGGAAAACCAAGATCATTCTCTTCATACTGGCGGCCGTGGCCCTGGCCACGGTCCTGGGCACCCACCCCGCCTGGGCGGACAAACTCACCGACGCCATCAACGCCGCCCCCCAGGGCGCGGGCAAGGGCCAGATCGACCCGGCCAAGCCCGCGGGCTTCCTGGGCATCCCGGGCGCTCCCCAGGTCAACCTCATCGTGGCCTTCGCCTGGGCCGTGTGGGTGGGCTGGATCTTCTCAACCGTGGGCGCGTTCGGCGGCGTCATGGCCGGCGTGGGCCACATCAGCGTGTTCGGCCTGGGCGCCTACGCCAAGACCTTCAAGGACACCGCCCCGACCCTCAACAAGCTGGTCACCGACTCCATCCGCGGCTCCAACCAGTACCTGGTGGGCCTCTCCGCGCTGATCTCCTCCTTCAACTACTACCGCATGGGCCGGCTGGTGCTGCCCCTGGCCGTGGCCCTGGGCCTGGGCTCCATCCTGGGCGCCTGGGGCTCGGTGACCCTCACTGCGGGCAAGCTGTCCTTCTCCGCCTACCAGGGCTACTTCGGCCTGTTCGTGCTGCTGCTTGGCTGCTACCTGTTCTGGGAGACCTCGCCCAAGGGCCAGGCCTCCAAGAAGAAGGCAAAGGAGGCGGCCAAGGCCTTCGAGGCCACCGTGGCCAAGCAGAAGGCCGGCGAGAAGGTGGACATCGCCGCCCTGGGCGTGAAGGTCACCAAGTTCACCCCCACCGTGTGCAACTTCACCTTCTACGGCGTGGACTTCACCTTCAATCCCCTGATTCCGCTGTTCGGCGGCGTCGCCATCGCGGCCATCGCCGCGTTCCTGGGAGTGGGCGGCGGCTTCCTGCTGGTGCCCTTCCTGACCTCCGTGGCCCAGCTGCCCATGTACCTGGCCGCCGGCACCTCGGCCCTGGCCGTGCTCATCTCCATGATCACCTCCCTCATCACCCTCATCAGCAAGGGCGTCACGTTCGACTGGGGACTCGTCGGCCTGGAACTGGTGGGCATCGCCGTGGGCTCGGTCATCGGCCCCCGCACCACCAAGTACTTCTCGGACATCTGGCTCAAGCGCCTGTTCATCGTGCTGGCTCTTTATGTGGGCATCGGCTATTTCCTGAAGGGCTTCTTCGGCATCAACCTGCCGGTCTAGGCCCGGACCACCCCGAACACCGCATCGAGGCTCCGGGCGTTCCGCCCGGAGCCTCTTTTTTGACAAGGACGCCATGCA
>JAEXTU010000370.1 GCA_023453335.1 Pseudomonadota bacterium
GCCTTGGCCGGTTCCGGCGCGGGGGCCGGGGCCGGCTTGGCCGGCTCGGCCTTGGCCGGCTCGGGAGCCGGGGCGGGGGTCGGAGCCGGGGCCGGAGCCGGGGCAGGCGTCGGGGTCGGGGCGCGGCGGTTGGCCTCCTCCAGCTTGGAGTTCACTTCCGCCAGCTGGCGCTCCACGGACGCGGCGTCGGGGCGCGACACCGCCTCGCGCATGAGCAGCCCGGAGAACAGTCCGGCCGCGAACAGGGCCAGGCCGAGAAAGGCCAGGATCATCCCCAGGATGGCCAGGGCCTTCTTGTCCATGGTGATCTGGGCCATCGAGTTCAACTCCAGGTTGCAGGGCAGGTTCACGCCGCGCCGGGCGTGAAACACAGTCTACACAATTTCTTGACCTTTTGTCACGGCCCTTCAGCCGCCCAGCAGATCGGCCAGGGGACCCTTGGGTTTCTTCCCGTCCACCTTGGCCAGCCGGCCCTTGGCGTCGTATTCGCGGACCGGCCCCACCAGCTTGCCCTGGCTGTACTCGGCGCGCTCGCGGACCTGGCCGTCCTCGTGGAACCCCAGCCGCTCCCCGTGGCGCAGGCCGTTCACATGCGGGGTCTTGGTCAGGAGCGCGCCCGAGGCGTAGAACTCCAGCCAATCGCCCGAGGGCTTGCCCGCCTTGTAGGCCACGCGCTGCGCCACCTTGCCGTCCGGGGTGTAGACCCGGGCCTCGCCGGAAACCTCGCCGTCCACGTAGGGGTACTCGGCCACCTTCTGGCCGGCCTCGTCGTACACGGTCATGAGCCCGTGCAGCTTGCCCATCCGGAAGTACCGCCGGGAGCGCAGCACCCCGTTCACATAGGCCAGGGACTCGCCGTGCGGCGCGTCGTCCAGGTAGTGGGCGGTTTGGGCCAGCCGCCCCTTGTCGTCGAAGAACCGCAACTCGCCGCTGAGCTTGCCGTCCACGAACTGGACGCGCTGCATCACGCTGCCGTCGGGGTAGAAGATGGTGGACTCCCCGTGCAGCACCCCCTGGCGGTAGGTGGCGCGCTGGGTGAGGACCCCTGCGCCGTCGCGGGTGGCGACCTCGCCGTCCAGGACCGGATCGGCCGGGGCAGCGGGCTCCGCGGGCGGGGCGTCCACCGGGGGAGGGTTCTTCTCTTCGGCCATGCCTAACCAACCTTGATGAGGCCGCCGGCGATCTTGACCATGGCGTCGCCGCTGATATCCACCATGGGACCGGCGACCTTGGTCTGGGCTCCGCCCTTGATCTCGGTCATGGCCCCGCCGTCCACCTTGGCGTTGGCCCCGGCCTTGGCCGTGAGGTTGGTGCCGGCCTTCACGTCCGCGGTGGTGCCGCCCTTGGCGGTGAGGGCCTGGCCGGCCTCCAGGGTGGCGTTCTGGGTGCCCTTGGCCGTGAGGTTCTGGTCCGCGGTGATGGAGATGTTCTTGCTGCCCTTGATGGTGATCTCGCCGTCCACGGTGATGGTCATGTCCCCGCCCACCTTGAGCACGTAGTCGCCGTCCACCTGGATGACGTTGTCCCCGGCCACGGTCACGTTACGGTTGCCGGTCTGCAGCTCGTGGGTCTCGTCGCCCTTCTCCAGGGTGGTGGTGAGGTTGCCCTCCTTGAGGGTCACCGTGCGGTTGCCCTTCTCCACGGTGAGCACGTCGTCGCCCGGGTCGGCGTTGGCCGCCTTGAGGGTCACGGTGCGGTTGTTCTCGATCTCGGTGAGCATGTCCTTTTCGGCGTGGATATAGATCTCCTCCGAGTCCTTCTTGTCCTCGAAGCGCATCTCGTTGAACTTGCCCGCGCCCTCCTTGGAGGACTCGCTCTTCAGGGTGCTCTTGGTCTGCTCGCCGGGCAGGGCGTAGGGCACGGTCTGGGTGGCGTTGTACACGCAGCCGGTGACCAGGGGCCGGTCCGGGTCGCCGTCCAGGAAGCTGACCACCACCTCCATGCCCACCCGCGGGATGAAGACGCTGCCCCAGCTCTTGCCGGCCCAGGCGTGCGCCACCCGCACCCAGCAGGAGGACTTCTCGTCGGTGTAGCCGTCCGCATCGCCCTGGTAATCCCAATGAAAGCGGACCTTGATTCGGCCGTAGGAGTCGGTCCAGATCTCCTCACCGCTCTTGCCCTTGACCACCGCGGTCTGGGAGCCGTGGATGCGGGGCCGCCGGGTCTTCATCCGGGGCCGGGCCACCACCGAGGACGGCAGGGCCGCGAAGCTGTTGGAAAAGCCGTCGTGCGCCGCGTTGTGGCTCACCTCGGCCAGGACCCATTCGGCATTGGCGTCGGAGCGGGGATGGTTCTCCAGGGTGAACTTGCCTCCGGCGAAGAAGCCGCGGCAGTGGCCCGCGCCGGACAGCTGCTGCTCCTCGGCCTCGAAGGCGTCCAGGCGCAGGCCGGCCTTGGTTTCGCCGTCGGCCTTGGCCGTGAACCCGCCCGGGTACTCGGCCAGGCCGTGCTTGCCCGCCGAGCCCGTGGACTTGGCGTGCAGGTCCGTGGCCGGAGTCTCGAAATTGTAGTCATCCATCCAGAATTCCTTGGGGATGACTCGCTTCTCCAGGCGGCAGGAGGTGATGAGTTGCTCCGGCCAGTCCACCCGGCGGCGGTCCTCGAAGCCCCCGGTGGCCGGCCCGGCCACCGCGGTGTAGGCGTCGGCCGCATTGGCCAGGACCAGGGTGTGCTTGTCCGCGGTGTGGGTGAAATAATAGAAGCAACCCTCGTCCTCCAAAAGGCGCGACACGAAGTCGAAGGACGACTCCTGGTACATGACGCAATAGTCGCGCTTGGCGAACGAGCCGGTGCACTTGTTCTCGTAGTCGGTGTAGGACAGGTCGCCGAAGACCTTCTCGATGATCTCCAGGGCGGTCATCTCCTGGAACACCCGGCAGTCCACGTGCTGCTTGAGCACCCAGAACCAGGGCCGCAACTCCGCATAGTACGAGGTGTAGCGAAGGTCGCGGCCGCCCTGGGCAAAGCGCGCCACCACCCCGTTCACGTACCGCTTGGAGTCGTCGGGCAGCGTGATGGTCACGCAGGCGTTCTTGCCCACGATGCTGTCAAAGGCCAGGGCCGCGTCCTCGGAGAACAGCTCCAGGTCGAAGGCGAAGGGCTCGGAGATGCGTTCGGTGCCGCGCATGGAGCGCACCAGGAGCTTGTCCGCGCCCAGCGGGCTGGAAAAGGTCAGGTAGGTGGAGGCCTGGGTCACGGCCATGGGGGCGGTCCTCCCTACTCTCCGCCCTCGGGCCGGCGGCCGGCCATGCGGGCCTTGAGTTCAGCATACCACTGGTTCCAGCCCTTGTACTCGGGCGGGATGAGCTGGGACACGTCGGAAATCTCCCGGTCCAGCAC
>JAEXTU010000375.1 GCA_023453335.1 Pseudomonadota bacterium
CGGCCGCGGCGGCGATCGCGGCGGCGAGCGGCGCTAACCCGACCTGAACCGACCAGCAGGCCCCCCTGACCACCCGGTCCGGGGGGCCTTTGCGTTGCGGCCGGCAGGTTCGCACGGAATACGTGGCGGTTCTGGACCCGGGTTTGCCTAACCCCGCGGGACGGACCCACGCCGGGCGCGGGACCGCCCCGGGCCGCTCCAAACGCCCGAGGCATTGTCAGCGCCCCGCTTCGACCGTATTATCTCCGGTATACGACCGCGCGGGAGCAGGCATGGCCGCCCTTTTCGACCTCATCCTCCGCCTGGCCGGGGCGCCGCTGCCCATGGCCAAGGACCTGGACCTGGGCTTCAAGGACTGGAGCGCCCTGCCCCAGGCCTGGGGGTTCATCCAGGACCTGGCCTACGCCACGGTCGGGGCCATGGTCCTGTGGGGGCTGTTCAAGCTCGTGTACCGCAAGGTGCGGGAGAGGATCGACGACATCCCCGGCCGCCTGGCCAGGGAGGCACGACGGGTGCTCCAGGTGGCCCTGGACCGCCGCAGCAAGGTGGACCTGTCCATGGGCACGGGCAAGTCCGCACCCTGCTCCATCCTGAGCCTGACCAAGGACACCGTGGTCCTGGAGGCCCCGGCCTACACCAAGATCGGCCAGGACGTGGTGGGCAAGACCGCGGAATGCTTCTTCAAGATCCCCGGCGAACCCTACGGCTCCCACTGGGATTTCTACCGGTTCCGGGGCGAGGTCCTAAGCCTGGTCCCGGGCCAGGACCAGAACAAGGTGATCACCCTCACCCTGCCCAGCGAGGTGGACCCTGGCCAGAAGCGCCGCTTCTTCCGGCTGAGCCCGCCCCGCCAGCTGGTCTCCCGCCTGGCGGCCTGGCCCGGCGCCTTCACCGACAGCAAGATCCGGGAGCTGCCCAAGCCCAACCTCAAGTTCAAGCTGGGCGGGGAAGCCCACTCCCGCCTGGCCAACATCTCGGCCGGCGGCCTGCTCCTGGACGTGGAGCGGAGCGTCCTGGCCCGCTCCGGCCTGCCCCTGGAAAAGGGCGACGTCTGGCTCTTCCTGGTCTCGGTCCAGGACCCGGCCAACGACGAACGCCTGGACTGGTGGCTGCAGGCCAGCCTGGTCAACCTGCTGGAGGGCATTCCCGGCCGCCTGGAACTGGCGTTCCGGCTCACCGGGTTCGCCGACGCGCTGGAGAACGGGTCCCCGGCCTGGCAGCCCATTCCCGAGGAAGGGGTGGAGGTCATCGCCTCCTGGGTGTTCCTGCGCAGCATGGAACTGGCCCGGGAGGGCAAGATCGACTAGCCGGCCCGGCCCGGGCGCAGCCCCAGCTTCAGCACCAGCTTCCGGGATATCAGCTCCCGGCCGTAGCGGTCGTCCCGGGCCTCCTCGGCCTGAACGAACCCGGCCCGGTCGTACAGGGCGCGGGCCGCGTGCAGCCCGGCAAAGGTCCAGAGAAAGACCTCGGCCACGCCCTGGTCGCGGCAGTGCTCTAGGGCCAGCGTGAGGAGCCGCTTGCCCAGGCCGCGGCCTGCGGCCTGCGGGCCGGCGATGAACCAGCGCACCTGGGCCTTGCCCGGCTCGACCCCCAGGTCCGCGGCCAGGAACATGGCCAGCCTCCCCGCCTCCCGCACCGACCATGCCCCGTCCCGGCCCGGGGCGAAGCGCAGGGCGAACTCGGCCAGGCCTTTGGCCACGTATGCCTCAAAGGCCACGGGCAGGCCCCACTCCCGGGCATAATACTCCCCGTGCAGGGTCGCCACCTCGCCGATGAGCCCGGGCGTGAATCCCGCCACCACATCCTGTTCCATGCCGCCCCCCCGGGGTCCGGAGATGAAAAGGCCCGCGCCGGGCTTCCCGACGCGGGCCGCGTGCCCTATCGACGTTACTTCTTCACCGGCTCCGGGTCCGAAACCGGGACGGTGTAGCTCTCCAGGGTTGCGCCGTTGCGGACCACGAGTTTGAGCTGGCTGACGCCCTTGCCCGCGGGCAGGTAGACGTAACCCACCTTGGTGTAGTCGCGGGGGAGCTGGTCGTCGGTCCACATGTAGGTGCGCAGCTCGTCGCGCACCACGGACTTGAGCTTCATGTCCGACTCCACGCCCCCGTAAACGCCGCCGGCCATGGCCCCGGCCGCGCCGCCGATCACCGCGCCCTTCCACATGTTATCGCCGCCGCCGATGGCCCCGAGCAGCGCGCCCAGGCCCGCGCCCAGCATCGCGCCCAGGGCGCCGGTGCGGGCCGCGTTGCTGGCGTCGGTCTTAAAGGATTCCGAGGCGAAGACCCGGCGGGTGGCCACTTCCAGGTTGTAGGCCAGGTACTCGCCGTCGGACCCCACCCCACGGATCTCGTTGGGGCTCACGGTCGGGGCGATGCCCCCGTGGTTCTTGATCACCAGGTAGACCGGGTACAGGCCCGAGGCCGCATAATTCAGCCCCTGGCCGGGGTAGACGTAGCCCACCGCGGCGATATCGTAGTTGTCGGTTTTCACCGCGCCGGGCACGGTGGAGGGGTCGGCCACCCGCCGCGGCTGCGGCAGGGGTGCGGTGGAAGCGCAGGACCAGACGAAGAGTTGCAGGGCGATGAGGGCCAGGACGCCCCCCCGCCGGACCAGCGATTTCGTGTTCATGGCAGTTCCTTGGGTAATCACCCGGTGTTGCATGGCAAGCGCTCAGTTCACCAGAATGCCGGCATAGCCCACCACGCGGCGGTAGTCGCCGCTGGCCTGGCCCGAGGTGGCGTAGGCCGCCAGGCGGGCCGAAGCCGCGCCCAGCTCCCGGGCCAGGGCCAGACCCAGGGTCATGGGCAGGACCCCGCACATGCTGATGCCGTGCCGACGGACGACCTCATACAACCGGGCGGGGTCCAGGTCCAGCATGGGCGCGATGGCCAGCCCGTCCCGCTCCTTGGCCTGCTCGTGGGACACGTAGTGGCTCATGTCCGAGCTGACCACGATGGAGACCGGCCGGCCCAGGTTCCGCAGCACCGCGGCCAGATTGGCGCCCACTTCCAGGAGGGCCTGGGGATTGCGTTCGGCCACCGCCACCGGCACCATGGAAAGGGCGGGATTGCGGACCTGGAGGAATGGCAGCACCACCTCCAGGGAGTGCTCCATGAGATGGGCGGCCACGTCCGCGACCAGGCGGGGCTCCGCGGCCAGCATCCGGCCGGCCAGGTCCTGGTCCACGGCCACCGGGCCCAGGGGGGTGAACCAGCGGCCCGCGGGCCAGACCGCCAGGGAGCGGCCCTGTCCGGTGTGGTTGGGGCCGAGCAGGAGCACGGTGTCGGCCAGGCGGGCCTGGGCCAGGGTCTGGCCCGCCACCCCGCCGGAATAGACGTACCCGGCGTGGGGCACCATGGCCAGCAGGGTGAGCGACTCCGCCCCGGCAGCCTCCTGAGCCGAGGGTTGGGCCGGGGCCAGGTAGCGCCGAACCTCCTCGGCCAGGCCGCGGGTCGAGCCGGGGTAGAACTGCCCGGCCACCACAGGTTGCCTGTCCATAGAGCCCTCCTCGGGATATTCGTCCCGGATTGCCTCCAGGTTACACCAGGCCGCGGGCTATTGGAAGTTGGAGCGCGGCGCGTATTCCTGGGCCGCTTGCTCCAGGGAGGAGGACTGCAGTTCGGAGGAAGCCATGCGGCCGTAGAGGCTTCCGGGCGCGGACCTGGCTAGGTCGGCCAGGGTCTCCCGCCAGGCCTTCTCGTCCCCGTTCTGGCGGTAGAGCCCGGCCAGGCGGTAGCGGTAGGCGGGCCAGCCGGGATCGCTCTTGGTCACGTACTCGCCATACTGCCGGGCCCAGTTCAGGGCCTCCTGGGGCCGGGCCGAGCGCTCGGTCACGTCCACCAGGATGGCCAGGCTGTCCTTGACCTTGCCCGGGTCGTCCCCGGTCTCCAGGAGCAGGGTGTAGGCGTCCTGGGCGTATTCGTAGGCGGTCTTGAGGTCCTCCCGGGACACCGCGTCCTGGGCCAGGAAATAGGTGGCGTAGGCCTTCTGCCGGCGGTCCAGGTTGGGGTCCTGCCCCAGCCTCTGCCACAGGGGCCGGGCCAGATCGGGCTGGTGCAGGTTCTCGTGGGCCAGGGCCAGGGCGTAGTTCAGCTCCCGCTTGTACTCCGGGGCCATGTCCCAGTTCTTGGCCACGCTGGCCAACTCCACCACCTTGTCCCAGTTCTGGTTGTCCACGAACACGCCCACGGCCAGGCCCATGGCCAGCTCCGAGAACTGGGGCACCTGGTTGCTGCCCAGGAAGGGCCGCACCATGTCCAGGGCCAGTTCGGTCCGGCCGCCCTTCCACAAGGCCAGACCCAGGGAGAGACGGGTCTGGTCGTCCAGTTCGTCCACCCCCTCGCGAACAAAGGGATACTGGTCGTAGAGAGCCACCACCGGGCCGTAGCCCTGCTCCCGCATGTAGGTGGCGGTGGCCCGCTCGAAGGCCTTGAGCCCGGCCTTGCGCGCCCGCTCCTTGAGGTCGCTCTTCGGGAACTTGCCGTAGAACTCGCTGATGGCCTTGAGCGCGTCCAGGTTCTTGTTGTCCCACATGTACCAGATGGCCAGCTTGAGTTGGGCCAGTGGGGCCAGGGGGCTCTCGGCGTGCTTGTCGATGATCTCCCGGTACAGCTCCACCGGCCGCTTGTTGAAGGGCCGGTCGAAGACCGAGAACATGTCCTGGGCCGTGGGCTGGTCGTAGATGCCCTCCTCGGCCAGGCGCATGCGGGAGATGAGGCCGCCCTCCTTGTCCGGGTACTGCTCGGCGGCCTTGTCGTAGATATCCTTGGCCGCACGGAAGGACCTGCTCTCCACGTAGATGTCGCCGATGCGGGCCAGGACCACGTCCGCGTCGTCGCCGCCCGGGGCCAGGTTGTAGTAGACCCAGTAGTCGTCCTTGGCCTTTTTCCAGTCCTTGTTGGCAAAGGCCACGTCGCCGGACAGGCGGAGGATGGGCGGATATTCCACGTAAAAGCGCGGCCAGCGCTTCTCAATGAAGTCCACGATCTGGGCGGCCTGCTTGTCGTAGCCCAGGTGGCGCAGGGACTGGGCCAGGCTCACCGAGGACTCCCGCACGAACTTGGAGTCGGGATACAT
>JAEXTU010000384.1 GCA_023453335.1 Pseudomonadota bacterium
GGCCGGCGACCGCACGGTCTTCACCGCCATGCGCGCCGACCCCGCCCTGTGCCGCATCCCCCTGACCCTGGTGCCCGATCCCCTGGTGCTCGGCCACGCCGGCGGCCGGCCCGACTTCGACCTGCCCTTCGACCGCCAGCTCCTGGCCGAGGCCGTGGACCTGCTCCTGGCCCGCGGCCGCGCGGCCTGCGCCTACGCCCTGCTCCTGGACCCCGGCGAAACCCCGCCCGACACCACCCGCCTGCCCCTGTGCCCGGACGGGGTGCGCACCGTCACTCCCCGCGAACTCTGGGTGCGCATCGATACCGGCTACGAGGGCGCGGTGCTCATCCCCGGCCGCCTGGCCTACGACTTCGACCTGGAGCGCCTGGCCCGGGAATCCCGGGTCCAGGTCCTGGTCCTGCCCGACGACCCCTGCCCCGCGCCCGGCGAGCAAGCCCGAGAATTACCCCGGCCCCCGTTTGTGCCTCAATGGGGAGCCGCCCGTGCGGCAGACCACTCCCGGAGACGCCATGCCCCTGGACCGCACCCAGACCGCCTTCCTGAAGAGCCTGTTCCCGGGCGAGGAGTCCCTCTTCGCCCCGGAGGAGGCCGCCGCCTTCGGCGCGGACGCCAGCCGCGCCTTCGCCCAGCCCTGGGCCGTGCTGCGGCCCCGCAGCCTGGAGCAGGCCCAAGAGCTCCTGGCCTTCGCCCACCGCGAGCGCATCCCCCTCTTCCCCCGCGGCCGCGCCACCAACGTGGTGGGCGACTGCGTGCCCGCGGGCGGCGGCATCGTGGTCTCCACCCTGTTCCTGGACCGCCTGGAGGTGGACGGCGAGGACTTCGTGGCCGTGGCCGGCCCCGGGGTCATCACCGCGGACCTGGCCGCCCGGGCCGAGGCGCTGGGGCTGTTCTACCCGCCCGACCCGGCCAGCGTGCGCATCTCCACCATCGGCGGCAACGTGGCCACCTGCGCCGGCGGCATGCGCGCGGTGAAATACGGGGTCACCCGCGACTTCGTGCTGGGCCTCACCGCGGTGCTGCCCGGCGGCAAGGCCATCACCTGCGGCGGCCGCACCCACAAGAACGTGGCCGGCCTGGACCTGGCCCGGCTCCTGGTGGGCAGCGAGGGCACCCTGGCCTTCATCACCGAGATCATCGTGAAGCTGTTGCCCAAGCCCCAGGCCACCGCCTCGGTGCTGGCGGGCTTCGCCTCGGAAGCCCTGGCCCTGGCCGCGGCGCGGGCGGTGTTCGGCAGCGGCATGCTGCCGGTGTCCCTGGAGTTCATGGGCAGCGAGGTCCTGGACTGCCTGGCCCTGGCCGCGCCGGTGCCCTGGCCCAGGGACACCGCGGCGGCCCTGCTCCTGCGCCTGGACGGCACCCCGGCCGCCCTGGCCGCGGACCTGGAGCGCCTGGCCGGCGTCCTGCGCGAGGCCGGGGCCACCCACCTGGACAAGGGCATGGGCCCGGCCGAGGAGGAGCCCCTGTGGGAGCTGCGCCGGCTCATCAACCCCGCCACCTTCCGGGTGCGGCCGGACAAGCTGAGCGACGACGTGACCGTGCCCCGCGGCAAGCTGGCCGCGGCCCTGGCCGGCATCCGCCAGGTGGGCGCGGGCGCGGGCATCCCCATCCTGGTCTTCGGCCACATCGGCGACGGCAACCTGCACGTGAACTACATGCACGACGCGGCCGCGGGCGAGGACGCCGCCGCCCGCGCGGCCAAGTCCAAGGTGCTGGACCTCATCCTGGCCCTGGGCGGCACCATGAGCGGCGAGCACGGCATCGGCCTGGCCAAGGCCGCCTACCTGCCCCGCCAGATCGGCCCGGAGGAGCTGGCCCTCATGCACCGCATCAAGGACCAGTTCGACCCCCACCACATCATGAATCCCGGGAAGGCGTACTAGGGAGCGGCCATGCACCCGGACTGGACGCCCATCGAGAACATCTTCCGGAGCTTCCCGGCCTACAACTGCTTCGTGTGCAGCCCGGCCCACGCCTTCGGCTTCCACCTGGAGTTCTTCGCCGACCCGGCCCGAGACGCCGTGGTCGCTCCACTCTCCCCCCGCGAGGACATGGCCGGCTACCCCGGCATCCTGCACGGCGGATTCCAGGCCATGCTCCTGGACGAGGTCTCCTGCTGGGCCGCCCTGCACCAGGCCGGCAGGATCGTGTTCACCGCCAGCCTGGAAGTCCGCTTTGCCAGGCCCATGCCCACCGGCGCACCGGCCCTGGCCTGCGCCCGCATCACCAAGGCCGGCTCGCGCCTGTGCAAGGCCGAGGCCTGGATCGAGGCCGGCCAGGGCGAGCCCGTGCGCCTGGCCGAGGCCGCCGGCTCCTTCTACGTCCCCACCCCGGCCGAATTCGCCGTGATCACCGGCGCGGACCCGGTGCCGGAAAGATATTTAGCGTATCTCCGTTAGCCTGGAAGAAGCAAAGGCAGGGCGATTCGTGAATCGCCCCTACGGAAGAGCGCCCTCCAGCGTCGTCCGAGATCGGGAATCCCCCCTACCAAGAAAGGGGTCTTCCCCTTCCGCCCGGCCTCTGCCATCATGGCCCCATGAAGCTGGCGGTACTCTCCGACGTGCACGGCAACGTGGAGGCCCTGCGGGCGGTGCTGGCCGACCTGGACGCCGAGGGCGCGGCGGAGATCGTGGCCTGCGGGGACAGCATCGGGTACGGGCCGGACCCGGAGGAGGCCGTGGCCCTGCTGCGGGAGCGCGGCGCGCACCTCCTGGCCGGCAACCACGAGCTGGGACTGTGCCGCTGCAACGGCCTGGGCTGGTTCAACCCCAAGGCCCGCTGCGCCCTGGAGGTGACCTCCCACCTGGTGACCCCGGCCACCGTGGAGTACCTGTCCGGGCTCAGGAAGCACCTCATCCTGCACGGCTGCTGGTTCGTGCACGGGTTCCCGCCCGATTCGGCCCACACCTACCTCTTCGCCACCGACGACGAGAAGATCGTGGCCGCCCTGCGCAAGCTCAACCAGCGCATCTGCTTCCTGGGCCACACCCACGAGGTCATGCTGGTGAAGTGCCAGGGCGACCGGGTCACCCGCCTGAACCCGGGCCGCGGGGTGCGCGCCCTGGCCCCGGACGCGGCCTACCTGGTCAACGTGGGCAGCGTGGGCCAGCCCCGCGACGACTGGGACAAGAGCGCCAAGTACGTGCTCTTCGACCTCGCGGCCCAGACCGTGGACTTCCGCTTCGTGCCCTACGACTCCGCGCCCACCCGCGCCAAGATTTTGGAACGCGGCCTGCCCTCCCGCTACGCCGAGATCCTGGAATGAAGAGAATCGGCAAGTACGAGGTCCTGGGCCTGTTGGGCCGGGGCGGCATGGGCGCGGTGTACAAGGTGCGCACCCCGCAGACCGGCCGCATCCTGGCCCTCAAGCTCCTGGCCCCGGCCCAGATGGTGGCCGAGTTCGTGGGCCGCGACGAGTGCGAGCGCCGCTTCCTGCGCGAGGCCCGCACCATGGGGGCCCTGCGCCACCCCAACCTGGCCGGGGCCGGGGACTTCGACCGCGACCAGGCGGGCCGGCCCTTCTACACCATGGACTACTACTGCGCCAGCGTGGGCTCCCTCATCGGCGAAACCTACCGGGTGGAAGCCCCCTCCCGCATCCTGCCCCTGGACCGCGCCGCGGACATCGCGCTGCAAACGCTCTCCGGCCTCTCCCGCCTGCACGCCGCGGGCATCGTGCACCGCGACGTGAAGCCCTTCAACCTGCTCCTGGCCGATGGCCCCTCCGTGGAAGGCGGCCGCGAGGTGGTCAAGCTCATCGACTTCGGCCTGTCCCGGGTGCGCGGCGAGGCCGCGGTGGCCGCCCGGGGGGAGAAGGTGGGCTCGCCCTTCTATGCCGCCCCGGAGCAGGAAAAGGACCCCGCCCGGGCCGACGCCCGCGCCGACCTGTACGCCGTGGCCGTGACCCTCTACCGCATGCTCCTGGGCCGGCTGCCCGAACCCGGTGTGCCCGCGCCCAGCGCCCAGAGCCCGGACCTGGACCCGGACTGGGACGCCTTCTTCGCCGCGGGCCTGGCCCCGGACCCCGACGCCCGCTTCGCCGCGGCCCGGGACATGGCCGCGGCCC
>JAEXTU010000046.1 GCA_023453335.1 Pseudomonadota bacterium
GTGCAATGTTTTTTTTTTATCCAATCCCCGGAGAAAAGAGGGCCGCTCGCGCGGCCCTCTTGCATTCGACTCGGGAACTAGGCGCCCAGGGGCTTCACGAAGAGCAGGATCAGGTTCACGACCAGGGCGTAAATGGCCAGGGACTCGATGAAGGCCAAGCCCAGGATCAGGGTCACGGTGAGCTTGCCACCGGCCTCGGGGTTGCGGGCGGTGCCTTCGCAGGCGGCCTTCAGGCCCAGGCCCTGGGCGATGCCGCAACCGGCGGCGGCGACGGCCATGCCGATGGCGGTGGCCCAAGCGGCGTTCACGGACACGCCGGAGGCGGCGCCGTCGGCGGCGAAGGCCACGGCGGCCATGGCGACCATAGCCAGGGTGTTCAGGGCGATCATGACGAATTTGCGCATCTCAGGTCTCCTTCAACTGTTGTAATGTTTCGGTCTGGTGACCGTTTCCCCCGAGGTAGTGGGCGAATTAATGGGCGTGCTCCAGGGAGCCCTTCAGGTAGATCATGCCGAGCATGAAGAAGATGAAGGCCTGGATGAACTTGCCCAGCATGAACAGGAAGTACATGGGCAGGGAGCCCAGGATGGGCGCCAGGGAGAACATCAGGATGAGCACGATTTCCTCGCCGCGGATGTTGCCGAAGAGCCGCAGGGTCAGCGACAGGGGCCGGGCCAGGTGGGAGATGATCTCCAGGACGAGCATGAGCGGCGCCAGGAAGCCGATGGGTCCGAGGAAGTGCTTGATGTAGCCCGGGCCCCACTTCATGATGCCGATGATGTTGTAGTAGCTGAAGAGGAAGATGGCCATGGCGGCGTTGGTGTTCACGTTGGCCGTGGGAGCGTCCACCCCGGGAATCAGGCCGCACCAGTTGGAGGTCAGGATGAAGATGAACAGGCCGATGAGCACGGGGTAGACCCGGCGGCCTTCCTCGCCGATGTTGCCCACCAAGAAGTCCTCGAGGCCGCCGATGTGCACCTCGAAGAGGTTCTGCAGCTTGCCCGGAACCATGGTGAGGTTCTTGCTGGCGATGAAGCCGATGAGGAACAGGAAGAGCATGACCGCCCAGGTGGTGACCACGTGGGTGGCGCCGAAGGGCTCGGGAAGGTGAATGCCCACGGCTTTGATGGCCTCGGGAATCAGCGCAATAGGATGTTCCAAACCGCCTGCCATTGTCATGCCTCCTTGACGTTTTTCCCAGCCATCTGGACCGCGGCCCAGATGAGCATTGTCACCACCACCGTCGACAGCCCGGCCAGCAGGGCCACCACCGAGAATTCCGCCTGCACGATAAGCACGTACAGGACCACCGCCGTGAGCCCCAGCCGGCCGTAGAAGCGAAGGAGCTGCCGTGGCACCGCGCCGAAGGTGTCGCCGCCTCCCATGAGCCGCTGGGCGAACTTGGCCAGGAAATAGAAATTGAAAGTGGCCAAGATCGCGCCCGCCGCAAAGTGCAGGGCCGGCGGCCAGGCCCATCCCAGGGCCAGGCCCGCGACGCAGGAACCCGCGGCCAACGCCGCCTGGATGACCACCAGCCGCCTGGCCCCTGCCACGCGGAAGCCCCGGCGATAGAGAAATCCCTCAATCGCCCGGCTCATCCCGGTGAACATCCCCTCGCTTCCCGCTCTCCCTCTCCTGCATCCTCTTGGCCTCCCGGTACACGTGCCGAAATCCGGACACGATGCCCAGGATGAGGAAAATCATGGTCAGCCACGGGTGGGTACCCAGCCACTTGTCCAGGTAGTGGCCCATGGCCAGACCGATGACCGTGGAGCCCACCAGGTGCAACCCGATGGAACCCACGTCCCCCATGAGGTCCAGGTAGGGGATTTTCTTTTTGTTAAAGAACATAGGCACGTTCAGGAGCCTAGCCCCTGGCCTCGTTCCAACGTTCACAAACTGAGGCTCCGTAGCATGGCGACCCCGCGCTCGTCAACGGAGAATGCAGGATTTCCCAGGCTGCGCCAGGCGTCGGGCGCAGCATCCCGGTCATCCCTTCCCCGGGCCGCGGCCGGGGCGGGAGCGAACGTAGCCCAGGACCTTGCGGGCCGCCAGGGGAAAGATGCCCAGCAGGGCGAAAGAAATAATGAGCGAGGGCGAGAGGATGCCGGACAGGGAGGAGAGCCGGCCCAACTCCTTGCCGGCGTTCACGTAGACCATGGTGCCCGGGAGCATGCCCAGCTGCGACACCCAGTAGTAGGCGCCCAGGCGCATGGGCGTGAGGCCCATGGCCAGGTTGACGAGGAAGAAGGGGAAGGCCGGGATGAGGCGCAGGGTGAAGAGGTAGAAGGCCCCCTCCTGCTCCACCCCGCGGTCGCTGGCCGCCAGCTTGGGGCCGAAGCGCCGGGCCACCCAGTCGCGGAGCACGAAGCGGGAGGCGGCGCAGGCCAGGGTGGCCCCGATGCTGGAGGCGAAGGAGATGACCGCCAGCCCCACCCAGAACCCGAACAGGGCCCCGCCGGCCAGGGTCATGACCGTGGCCCCGGGCAGGGACAGGGCGGTGACCGTGACGTAGAGCGCGAAATACCCGGCCAGCACCGCCACGGCGTGCTCGGCGTACAGGCCCGCGAACCGGGCCTGGGAGGCTTTCACATAGTCCAGGGTCAGGAACCGGCCCAGGTCGAAGGCGAAGAACGCCACGCCCAGCGCCGCCACCACCCCGGCCACGATCAATTGCTTCGCGCCCATCAGCCCTCTCCCCCCTTCTCCTACTCCAACAATCGCATGACCTCCAGCGCCGCCTCCGGGCCGGGGGAGCCGGCGGCGTAGGGGTGGAGGCGGGCGGCGCGGTCGCCGCAGGCCTCGCACAGCTCCAGGATGGGGGTGAGGTAGCCCCAGCACAGCTCCACCGCGTCCTGCCGCCAGAACAGGGTCTGGTCGCCGGTCATCACGTCCAGGAGCACCTTGCCGTAGGCGTCCAGGGCCGGCCCCGCGGCCTCGGCCGCGAAGTCGAAGTGCAGGGACGAGGGCCGCAGGCAGAGCACCGGGCCGGGCTGCTTGGTCGAGATGTGCAGGGAGATGGCGTTGTCCGGGGCGATGTCCAGGACCAGGCGGTTGGGCGCGGGCAGGCCGCCGGCGCCGCTGAACACAGCGTGGGGCACGGGCCGGAAGCGGACCACGATGCGGGTGAGCTTGTGGGCCAGGCGCTTGCCGGAGACCATCCAGAAGGGCACGCCCTGCCAGCGCCAGTTGTCGATGTGGGCGCGCAGGAGCGCGAAGGTGGGGGTGAGGGACTGGGGGTTGACCCCCTCCTCCTCCCGGTAGCCGGGCATGCCGCCCCCGGGGCCGTACTGGCCGAGGATCAGGTCCTCGTGCAGCCGCTCCGGGTCAAAGGGCCGCAGGCTGCGGTAGGCCTTGACCTTCTCGTCGCGCACCCGGTCGGCCTCGAAGATGGTGGGCGGCTCCATGGCCACCAGGGAGAGCAACTGCATCATGTGGTTCTGGAACATGTCGCGCAGCACCCCGGCGTTCTCGTAGAACCCGGCCCGGTGCCCCACGCCCAGGGTCTCCTGGGAGGCCACCAGCACGGACTCCACGTAGCGGCGGTTCCAGATGGGCTCGAACACCGCGTTGGCGAAGCGCAGGAGCAGGATGTTCTGCACGGTCTCCTTGGCCAGGTAGTGGTCGATGCGGAAGATCTGGTGCTCGGCGAAGTGGCGGTGCAGGGCCTCGTCCAGGGCCAGGGCGCTGGGCAGATCGTGCCCAAAGGGCTTCTCGATGACCAGGCGGGCGAAGCTCCCCTCCCCTGCGGCGGCCAGGCCGGCCTCGCCCAGGTTGGCGGCGATGGGCCGGTACACGGCCGGGGGCACGGCCAGGTAGAAGAGCCGGCAGCCGCCCAGGCCGAACTCCCGGGCCAGGCGGTCCAGGGTCTGGGCCAGGGCCGCGAAGTCCCCTGGCGTGCCGTAGTCCAGGGGCTGGTAGAACAGGCGGGCGGCCATGCCCTCCCAGGCCGCGGGGCTGAAGCCGGGCCGGCCGGCCGCGGCCTCGCGCATGCGCTCCCTAAACGCGGCGGAGTCCATGGCGGTGCGGGCGCAGCCCACCACCACGAAGCGCTCGGGCAGCCGGCCCGCGGCAAAGAGGTCCCAGAGCGCGGGAAAGAGCTTGCGGGCGGTGAGGTCGCCCGAGGCCCCGAACACCACCAGGGCGCAGGGCGCGGGGCGGCCGGCCTCGGGGCAGAAGCCCGCGCCCGGCCCGTCCTGGGGCTTGAGCAGGGCCGCGCCCGGGGCGGACGGCGCGCCGGCCATGCTAGGCATCCTTGCCCGCGGCCTGCACCGCGTGGCCGCCGAACTCCCGGCGCAGGGCGGCCAGCAGCCGGTCGGCAAAGGAGTTGCGCTCCCGGGAGCGGAAGCGCTCCATGAGGGAGAGGGTGATGACCGGGGCGTACACCGCGCTGTCCACGGCCTGCTCCACGGTCCAGCGGCCCTCGCCCGAGTCCTCCACCCAGGCGCTGAGGCCGTCCAGGCAGGGGTCCTTGGCTAAGGCGGCCTCGGCCAGCTCCAGGAGCCAGGAGCGGACCACGCTGCCCTGGTTCCACATGCGGGCCACGGCCGCGAAGTCCAGGCCCGGGCCGTAGGGCGAGGCCTGCATGATGTGGAAGCCCTCGGCGTAGGCCTGCATCATGCCGTACTCGATGCCGTTGTGCACCATCTTCACGAAATGCCCGGCCCCGTGCGCGCCGCAGTGCATGAGCCCGCCCTTGGCCGCCAGGGCCTGCAGCGCGGGCAGCAGGCGCTGGTAGGCGGCCTCGGGCCCGCCCACCATGAGGCAGTAGCCCAGCTCCAGGCCCCAGATGCCGCCGGACACGCCCACGTCCGCGAAGTCCAGCCCGGCCTGGGCCAGGTCCGCGGCCCGACGCACGCTGTCCCGGAAATTGGAGTTGCCGCCGTCCACCACCAGGTCGCCGGGGTCCAGGAGGTCGGCCAGGGCCTCCAGGTGCTCGTCCACGATGGCGCCGGCGGGCAGCATGAGCCAGACCACCCGCGGCGGGGCGAGCTTCTCCACCAGCTCGGCCAGGGTGTAGGCCGGGATTCCGCCCTCCCCGGCCAAATCGTCCACCTTGCCCGGGGAGCGATTGTAGCCCACCACCTCCACCCCGCCGCGCACCAGCCGCAGGGCCATGTTCATGCCCATCCGCCCCAGTCCCGCCATGCCCATGCGCATTGCTTCTTCTCCTGCCGAGGTTGGGAGTTGGCGCGACCATACACCAGGCCCCGCCGAAAAGGCGAGGGGGGCTTCTCGCCCCCCTCGGTGTCGGCTAGTAGGCCTCGTCGTAGTCCAGGTCGGCCTGGGTGATCTTGTGGCTGAAGGTCTTGTAGACCCAGGCCTGGTAGGCGATGACGATGGGCACGAAGATGAGGGCCACGGTGAGCATGATCTTGAGGGTGAGCGGGCTGGAGGCGGAGTTCATGATGGTCATGCTCCAGCCCGGGTTGAGGGACGAGGGCAGGAGCGCCGGGTAGAGGCCGATGACCCCGAAGAAGGCCACGCCCACGATGGTCAGGGCCGAGAAGGCGAAGGCCCGCCACATGCGGCCCGCGCCGGTGGCCGGCCGCACCAGCACCAGCCCGGCCACCGCGGCCAGGGGCACCACGAAGAGCACCGGGCTCTTCAGGTAGTTGGCGTAGAGCTGGGTGGTGAAGGCGGTCCAGACCAGGAAGAGCACGGCCACGATGACCAGGGCCGGCCAGACCTTGACCGCCAGGGAGCGGGCGCGCTCGGAAAGCTCGCCCCCGGACTTGATGGCCAGCCAGATGGCCCCGTGGTGGATGAAGAGCAGGACGAAGAGCACGCCGCCGGCCAGGCCGTAGGGGTTGAGCAGGGTGAACAGGTTGCCCTGGTACACCCCGGCCTGGTCAAAGGGGATGCCCTGGAAGATGTTGGCGAAGGCCACGCCCAGGAGCAGGGCGGGCAAAAACGAGCCCAGGAAGTGGACCTTGTCCCACAGGGAGCGCCAGGCCGGGCTGTCCACCTTGCTGCGGAACTCGAAGGAAATCCCGCGCAGGATGAGGGCGAAGAGGAGCAGGAAGAGCGCGGAGTACAGGGAGCTGAACATCACCGCGTAGGTGCCGGGGAAGGCGGCAAAGGTCACGCCGCCCGCGGTGAGCAGCCAGACCTCGTTGCCGTCCCAGAAGGGACCGGCGGCGTTGAAGGTAATGCGGCGTTCGGTCTCGGTCTTGGCAATGAAGGGCGCGATGGTGCCCATGCCCAGGTCGAAGCCGTCCAGGGTGAAGTACACGGCCCACAGCACGCCCCAGAGCATGAACCAGATGGTCTCCAACATGGCTGTCACCTCATGTGCTTGTCGGGTTGGTCCGTTGGGACGCCTGCCCTAGTGCTGCGGGCCCTTGCGGGCGTACTTGAAGAGCAGGAAGATGTCCAAGGCCCCGAGCAGCAGGTAGAGCAGGACCAGGGCCGCCAGCGAGGTCCCCACCTGGGAGGCGGCCACGGGCGAGACCGCGTCCTTGGTCTTCATGACCCCGTAGACGATCCAGGGCTGCCGGCCCACCTCGGCCACCACCCAGCCGGCCTGGATGGCCAGGTAGGGCAGCGGGATGGCCCAGAGCAGGGCGCGCAACAGGATGCCCGGGGCCTGCTCGGCCTTCTTGCGGTACACGAAGGCCAGGAAGGCCAGGGGGATGAACAGGGTGCCCAGGCCCACCATGATGCGGAAGGACCAGAAGGTGATGGCCACCGGAGGCCGTTCCTCCTTGGGCCAGTCCTTGAGGCCCTTCACCACCGCGCTGGGATTGTTGTAGGCCAGGAAGGAGAGCAGGCCGGGAATGGAGATGGCCTCCACGGCGTTGCGCTCGCCCGCCTCGTCCGGGAGCACCAGGAGCGGCATGGGGGCGCTGGCCTGGGTCTCCCAGTGGGCCTCCATGGCCGCCAGCTTGAGGGGCTGGATCCTGGCCACTTCGTTGCCGTGCAGGTGGCCCTGGCCCACCACCACCAGGGAGGCGATGAGCGCCGTGGTGGCGCCGATGGCGAAGGACTTGGCGAAGAAGCGGGGGTGGGAATCGCGCAGCAGGTGCCAGGCCGAGACGCCCACCACGAAGAACCCGGCCAGGGCCAGGGCGGCGGACACGGTGTGGATGAACTGCTGCCAGCCGAAGGGATTGGTGACCACCGCCAGGAAGTCGGTCAGCTCGGCGCGGCCGCCGCGGATCTCGTAACCCACCGGGTTCTGCATCCAGCCGTTGGCCAGCAGGATCCAGATGGCCGAGAGGTTGGAGGCCCCGGCCACCAGCCAGATGCAGATGGCGTGCAGCTTGGGCGAGAGCTTCTCCCAGCCGAAGACCCACACCCCGATGAAGGTGGACTCCAGGAAGAAGGCCGCGGTGGCCTCGATGGCCAACAGCGAGCCGAAGATGTCGCCCACGTAGGCGCTGTAGCGCGACCAGTTGGTGCCGAACTGGAACTCCAGGGTGATGCCCGTGACCACGCCCAGGGCGAAATTGATGAGGAAGAGCTTGCCCCAGAACTTGGCCATGCGCTTGTAGGTCTCGTCCCCGGTCGTGACAAAGCGGGTCTCCATGATGGCCACCAGCACCGACAGCCCCAGGGTCAGGGGCACGAAGATGAAGTGGAACATGGTGGCGGCCGCGAACTGGAGCCGGGACAGGAAAAGCACGTCCATGCCAACCCCCTTGCAAGATGGTCGAAAGGACCGTTGAGCGGCGCGGCCC
>JAEXTU010000085.1 GCA_023453335.1 Pseudomonadota bacterium
TCTCCAGGTCCTGCTTCAGGGCATCGAAATCGCCGTTGCCCCGGGTGCGGATGACCACGTAGCGCTGGCCGGGCGCGGACTTCTCCGAGCTGGACAGGATGCTGCGCAGCCTGAAGCCGTGGGCGCGCACGATGTCCGCCAGGTCCTTGATGGAGCCCGGGCGGTCCTCCAGATTCACGGCCAGGCGGTGGCCGCCGCTGCGCACCCCGGTGATCTCCACCAGGACCTTGAAGATGTCCCGGTCGGAGATGATGCCCACCAGCGCGTCGCCCTCCAACACCGGCGCGCAGCCGATGCTGCGGTCGTGCATGGCCATGGCCGCCTCCTCAACCGGAGTTTCGGGGGCCACGGTGAACACCGGGGACTTCATGATCTCGCCGACCGTGGTCTGGGCCAGCAGGTAGTTGAGCTCGTAGATGTCCAGGGACGTGCCCTTGGACGGCAGGTATTGCTTGATGTCGCGGTCGGAGAGCATGCCGGCCAGCTTGCCGGCCTTGAGCACGGGCAGGTGCTTCACGCGCTTCTCGCGCATGAGCGCCGCAGCATCGGAGATGCTGCTCTCCGTGGTCACGGTGAGGACGCCGGTGGTCATCCAGTCCCTGACGAGCATGGGGGCCTCCCTGTACCGATCAGACGCCCAGATAGGCGTGTTTGACGTGTTCGTCGTCGAGCAGGGCCTGGCCGGTGCCCTGCATGGTGATCTTGCCGTTCTCCAGCACGTAGGCGCGGTCCGCGGCGGCCAGGGTCTGGCGCACGTTCTGCTCCACGATGAGCACGGTCTTGCCCTCGTCGCGGATCTTCTTGACGATGGTGAAGATGCCCTTGACCAGGATGGGGGCCAAGCCCAGGGACGGCTCGTCGAGCATGACGATCTTGGGCAGGCCCATAAGCCCGCGGCCGATGGCCAGCATCTGCTGCTCGCCGCCGGACAGGGTGCCGGACTGTTGCCGGGCGCGCTCCTTGAGCCGGGGGAACATGTCGAAGACCATCTCCTTGGTCTGCTCCCGCCGCTTGCGGGCCTCGCCGCGCAGGGAGCCCATCTCCAGGTTCTCCTCCACGGTCATCTCCGGGAAGAGCCGCCGGGCCTCGGGAATGTGGGCGATGCCCAGTTCGATGAGCTTGTAGGGTTCGATGCTGTGCAGGGGCTGGCCGTCCAGGAGAACCTCGCCGCGGCGGGGGCGGAGGATGCCGGAGATGGCGCGCAGGGTGGTGGACTTGCCCGCGCCGTTGGCCCCGATGAGCGCCACGATCTCCCCGGGGTTCACCGCGAAGGAGAGGTCCCAGATGACCTGCACGTCGCCGTAGAAGACGTCGATGTTGCGGATTTCGAGCACGGTTCACTCTCCCAGGTAGGCTTCCACCACCAGCGGATTCTGCGAGACCTCCTTGGGCGCGCCCTCGGCGATCTTCTGGCCGTAGTTGAGCACCACGATGCGGTCGGAGATGGCCATGATGACCTTCATGTGGTGTTCGATGATCATTATGGTTATCCCGCTCTCCTTGATCTTCTTGATGATCTCGATGGACACGTCGAGCTCGGCCGGGTTCAGGCCGGCGAAGGACTCGTCCAGGAGCAGGAACTCCGGCTGGGTGGCCAGGGCGCGGGCTATCTCCAGGCGTTTGCGTTTGCCCAGGGGCAAGCCCTTGGAGATCACGTCCCGGTCCTCGTATAGGCCAGTGAAGTTGAGGACCTCCTGGGCCACCTTTTCCGCGCCGGCCCGCTTGGGGTTGCGCAGGAAAGCCGAGGCCAGCACGTTGTCGAACACGCTCATGCGCTGCAGGGGCTTCACCACCTGGAAGGTACGGGCCATGCCCTTGGCGCAGATCTGGTGCGGCTTGAGCCCCTCGATGCGTTCGCCCTTGAACACCACAGAGCCCAAGGACGGCTTGTAGAAGCCGTTGACGCAGTTGAACAGGGTGGTTTTGCCCGCGCCGTTGGGGCCGATGAGGGCCAGGATCTCGCCCTGGTTCACCGCGAAGCTGACCTTGGACAGCGCGGCCAGGCCGCCGAAGAACATGGAGATGTCGTGAACTTCGAGCATGGCCATCAGACTGCCGCTCCTTTCTTGCCGAAGAGCTTTTGCAGCTTCCTCCAGTCGCCCACCAGCCCGTTGGGCAGGTAGATGATGATGACGATGAGCAGGATGCCGAACACGGTCTGGTAGGCCGTGCCCACCCGGGGCAGAGAGCGGATGACCTCGGCCAGGATCACCATGATGCCGGCGCCCACCGCCGGACCCCAGAAGGTGGCCACCCCGCCCACCATGACCACCATGATGGTGGCAATGGAGATGTCGCCCAGGGAGAACACCACCTGCGGGTCGATGTAGCCCATGTAGTTGGTGTAGAAGGCCCCGGCCAGTCCGGTGATGACCGCGGACACGGACAAGGCGATGGTCTTGTACAGGGTGGTGTTGATGCCCAGGGACTCGGCCGCGTCCTGGTCCTCGCGGATGGCCACGAAGTAGTAGCCCCAGCGGGAGCGGATCATGAGCCGGATCAGGGCGTAGGTGGCCGCGGCCAGGCCCAGGATGATGTAGTAGTACTGGGTCTTCCCCACCCAGGTACGGGTGACCATGACCCCCAGGGTGCCGTTGGTCAGGCCGGTGAGGTTCTCCGCGGTGATGCGCAGAATCTCGCCCAGGGCCAGAGTGGCCAGCACGAAGTAGGCCCCGCGCAGCTTGAGCACGATGAAGCCCATGCCCAGGGCGATGACCACCACCAGGGGGACGGACAGGGGGAAGCCCAGCCAGGGCGAGATCTTGAAGTGGTGCACCAGGAGCCCGGCGCTGTAGGCCCCCATGCCGAAGAACGCGGCGTGGCCGAAGGAAACCTGGCCGCAAAAGCCGCCGAGCAGGTTCCAGGCCATGCCCAGCATGGTCCACATGACCGAGAGGATGATGATGTGCATGAGGTAGGTGTTGAGGCCCAGGAGCGGCAGCAGGACCAGCAGCCCGAGGACCACGAGGGGGACGGCGCGTTTCATCGGGTGAGCCTCTTGGACTTGAGCAGCGAGGCCACCCCGCCGGGCAGGAAAACCAGCACGGCCACGAAGACCGCGAACCGGCCCACCGGGGCCCAGCCCATGCCCACGTAGGTGGCGGTCATGGACTCGAACACGCCCAGGATGAGGCCGCCGATGATGGCCCCCAGGGTGTTGCCCAACCCGCCGATGATGGTGATGACGAAGGCGATGAGGGTGAACTGCGAGCCCAGGGCCGGGAACAGGTAGTAGATGGGGATGAACAGGCATCCGGCGCAGCCCACCAGGGCCGCGCCCAGGCCGAAGGTCACCACCTGCATGGCCGAGACGTTGACCCCCATCATGAGGGCGGCGTCCTTGTCCTGGGCCGTGGCCCGGATGCCCTTGCCGGTGTCGGTCTTCTGCAGGAAGAACCACAGCCCCAGGGTGATGGCCACCGAGAGCACGAAGGACACGGTCCAGGGCACGGACAGGGAGAGCTCAATGGGCGACCCCTTCCACACGTCGGACAGGTAGAAGGCCGAGGAGGCGTAGCTCACCGGCGTGGAGCGGTAGTCCGAGGTGAAGAAGATGGTGGCCAAGTTCTGCAAGACCAGCCCGATGCCCACGGTGAGGATCACCTGGTTGTGGGGCAGGATGGACTCCACCTTGAGCACCGGGTTGATGAGGTATTTCTGCAGCCCGACCCCCAGCAGGAACAACAGGGGCGGGGCGATGAGCAGGGAGAGGTACGGGTCAAGGCCGAACAGGGAGAACGCCCAGAAGGCGATGTACATGGCCACCATCATGAGTTGGCCGTGCGTGAGGTTGATGATCTTCATGACCCCCAGGATCAGGGTCATGCCGATGCCGATGAGCGCGTAGAGCCCTCCCAGCAGGATCCCCGCGATCAGGGTCTGCAGGAAGACTTCCAGATGGACTGCCATGGGCCCGTACCCCTCCCTTCAGTTGCTGCTAGCGGTCACGCCACTTGGGGATGGGGAACACGTACTTGCTGCTGGCGTATTCCTCCGGCCAGATGGTCTCGTGCTTGCCCTTGATGACCTGAAGCACCAGAGTCTCCAGGAAGTTCTGGTTCTGGTAGCCGTCCTTGTCCTGGAACTTCACCGGGCCGAAGGCGGTCTTCATGTCCACGGCCTTGAGCGCGTCGCGGATGTCGTCGGACTTCATGCTCTTGGCCCGCTCCAGGGCGTCCTTGATCACGTAGAGCGAGGAATAGGCCAGGGCACCGTGGTAGGACGGCTCGGAGCCGTGCAGCTTCTTGTACTTCTCGGCGTAATCCTTGGCTCCCGGATACGGGGCCTGGGGCGACCAGAGGGTGGCGGTGACCACATACTCGGCCGCGTCCTTGGCGTTGTCCACGAACTCGGGAATGGCGAAGCCCGCGGCGCCGCCGGCGAACAGCTTGGCGTCCAGGCGCAATTCCTTGATCTGGCGCATGAGCAGGGCCGCGTCCATGACGTAGGAAACCATGTAGATCACGTCGGGATTGGCGGCCTTGACCGCGGAGAGGATGGGCTTGAAGTCCACCGCGCCCTTCTCGTACTTCTCCTTCATGAGCACTTTCATGCCCGCGGCGGTGCAGGACTTGGCCATCTCCTCGGCCCCGGAGGTGCCGAAGTCGGAGCTCTCGTACAGGATGGCGATGGAGGTGGGCTTCACGACCTTCTGCATGAAGCCCAGGAGGCCGGAGGCGTAGTACGCGTTGGAGGGGTTGAGGCGGAACACGTACTTGTAGTTCTGCTGGGTGATCTCGTCCGCGGCGGAGGCCACCACCAGGTAGGGGGTCTTGCGCTCCTCGGCCACGGCGGCCACGGCCTTGGCGCAGGCCGAGGTGTACTCGGCGAAGATCACCGGCTGCTTGTCCACGTCGATGAGCTTCTCCACGATGGAGCGGGCGATCTCCGGCTTGCCCTGGGAGTCCTCGAAGCGCAGGGCCAGCTTCTGGCCCTTGATGCCGCCCTTGGCGTTGATCTCTTCCTGGGCGATCTCGTAGGATTTCTTGATGATCTCACCGAACTTGGCCTGCCCGCCGGTGAGCGGGAGGGGGACGGCGAGGTTCAGGTCCGCGGCCTGGGCAACGGCGGCCAGACACACGAACAGGGAGACTAGGACTAGGCACAGGAGCAGGCTTTTCGACTTCTTCATCGGAATCTTGACCTCCGTGCTAGGGGTATTGCAAGAAAATTAGTTAATAAGCTGTGTTTGCCTATGTAATCAAGGCGCGGACGTGATTGTCTAATTTTTCACATTTTGTGGGCCAACACTCCTTTTGCTCAAACTTATTTAATTATATCATTATGATAACTAAAGGCCTATTACGTCTTTTCCGGACTTCCATCGCCTGGCCTATTCTTTCATATTGCGACAACTTTCTGATATATTGCAATTTGCTTATTGTGAAAAAAATCTCATGGCCCACTGGGCCAGGAAGTTGCCCGGCCTGGCCGGGTTCAGCGCACGGACGGGAACAGCGGGGAGGCGGCCAGGCCCCAGCGGGCCAGGCGGAAGGCCAGGGCGGTGCGCAGGCAGCCCAGGCCGTAGACCACGCTGCGCCGGAAGTTGATGGACGAGGCCTCGGGAAAATAACTGGCCGGACAGCTGATCTCGCCGATGGTGGCACCTTGCCAGAGCACCTGGGCCAGCATCTGGGCGTCGAACACGAAGTCGTCGGAATTGCCGTCCCAGGGAACGGCCAGGAGCAGGCTGCGGGAGAACGCCCGGTACCCGGTGTGGTACTCGGAGAGCTTGCCGCCCATGAGCAGGTTCTGGAGCAGGGTCAGGACCCGGTTAGCCAGGTACTTGTAGAGGGGCATGCCCCCGGCCAGGGCCCGCCCGCCCAGGATGCGCGAGCCGAGCACGCAGTGGTAGAGCCCGCTGCCGATGAGCGCCACCATGGCCGGCAGGAGCCTCGGCGTGTACTGGTAGTCGGGGTGGACCATGACCACGATGTCCGCGCCCTGCTCCAGGGCCAGGCGGTAGCAGGTCTTCTGGTTGCCGCCGTAGCCCAGGTTGCGCTCGTGCACGTGCACCACGGTCTGCGGCAGGGTGCGGGCCACGGCCACGGTTTCGTCGTGGCTGGCGTCGTCCACCACGATGGCCAGGTCCACCACGCCCTGGGCCATGACCTCCTCCCAGGTGCGGCGCAGGGTCTTTGCCGCGTTGTAGGCGGGCATGACCACCACCACCTTCTTGTCCTGGTACATGCGCGCTACTCCCCGGTGTGAGTGGCGTTGGCGTGGTGCGCAATCACGTCCGGCAGGGTGGCGTTGACGTCCACGGTGCAGTTGTTGGCCAGCGAGGCGTTGGCCGCCAGGGCCGCGGCCGCGGCCAGGGTGGCGTTGGCGGCCAACTGGGCGTTGAGATCCCGATACTCGTCGAACTGCCGGCGCACCACCGCCAGGTTCTCCTCCGCCGGCTTGTAGTGCGGGAACTGCGCCAGGGTGCTCTCCAGCTTGCTGATCGCGTCCGAATACCGCCCGAGATAGGCCAACAGCCCCCCGAAATTGGTCATGACCTGGGGATTGTCCGGGCAGACCTCCTCGGCCTGCACGAACTCGATCTTGGCCCCGCGGGGAGCGCCTAGCCGGGCGAGCAGGAAGCCGTGGGCGTTGTGCATGCCGCACACGTAATAGGGGTTGTATTCCAGGGCGTTTTGGTAGTGGCGCTGGTAGGCGGCCCAGTCCTTCACCGCGGCAGCCTCGCCGGCCAGGGCGTGCTCCGCCAGGAAGTTGCGCTCGGTCACCTCGGCGGCGTGGGTGAACAGGGTCTTGGTGTCCTTCCACAGAGCCCCCTGCCGGAAGGTGAGGACCCAGAGAACCCCGACCAGGGCGCAGGACAGGACCCAAGCCGCCCGCTTGCCAACGCCGAACCAACCGGCCAGGTCCGCTGCGCCCCAGGCCAGGCAGATGAACAGCCCCAGGTGGGGCACGTAGGCGTACCGATCGGCCATGCCCTGGGACCCCACCTGGACCAGGCCGATGACCGGCACCAGGGTCCCCAGGAACCAGAACCAGCCAACGGCCAGCCACGGCCGGGTGCGGAGCAGGCGCACGGCCAGAACGGTGATAGCCAGGAGCCCCAGGCCGCACAGGGCCACCTCCCACCAGGGAGTGGTGTAGGTGGGGTGCGGGTAGAACGGCGCGAGGTTCACGGGCCAGAAGGTCTTCTCCAGGTATTTCACGTAGGAGACCAGGGCGTTGTTCAGCCGCTGCCAGAGTGGCAATGCGGAAAGCGGGGCCATGGCCTTGTCCTGGGCCAGGATGGTGACCCAGCACATGACGCCCGACAGGGCGAACAAGGGCAGCTTCTCCCGGACCAGGGGCCAGGAGGGAATCGGGACGATGCGGCGCAGCATCCACCTCCCCTGCTCCGGGTCGCGGCCGAAGCGCCCCAGGGGCCAGATGTCCCAGAGCAGGAGCACGAAGGGCAGGGTCACCAGCATCTGCTTGGCCATGTTGCCCAGGATAAACATGGCCAGCACCGCCAGGTAGCGCCGCCACCCGGGGCAGCGGGCATACCAGCCGTAGGCGATCATGGTCAGGAGCCAGAACACGGTGGAGAGCACGTCCTTGCGCTCGGACACCCAAGCCACGGACTCCACGGGCAGGGGGTGCAGGCCCCACAGGGCCGCGGCAAGGGCGCTGGCCCAGAAGCGGCCGGTGCCCTCGCGCAGGACCAGGAAGAACAGCAGGGTGCTGCCCGCGTGCAGGATCACGTTGGTCAGGTGGTAGCCCGGGGCGAACAGGCCGAAAAACTGGGCGTCGAGCTGCAGAGAGAGCCAGACCAGGGGGTGCCAGTTGGCCTCCCGCAGGGAGGTGAAGGCCCAGGCCATGTCCGAGAGGTTCAGCCCGCGCAGGACGTTGGGATTGCGGAACACGTACACCATGTCGTCGAAGCCGACGAAATCGGCCGCAACAGCCTGGGCGTAGGCCAGGCCGGTGGCCAGGAGCAGACCCAGGCCCACCAGCCGGGTCATGCCGCCCGGGGAGGCCAGCCAGTGGAGAAGGGCGCGGAGCCCCCGCAGCGGCGCCTCGTGATGCGTATCAGCCATGGTGCGGCGCCTGGGGTTTGCGCAGTTTCAGGCCTGATGCTGCCGGCCAACGGCAAAGGCAGTTCCCATCCGGCCGCACAGCAGCCAAACAAGGGGTGAGGGACATGGGCAACCTATTGGGGAAGAACCGCGGACCCAACCGTGGAGAGGCTCGACGAGTCCGCATAGCGCGCGGTGATGGACACGCCGGACGCGGCGGAATCATAGGAGAGCAGGTAGCCTCCGGCATCGGTCTGGGTGGCGAGCAGTTGCGAGAATTGGGCGTAGGCCGTGGGCAGGGAGCCAGCGGTCAGGGTGTGCCGGGCGGCCGCGGCATTGACCCGAGACTGGCCCTCGGCGATGGCCGCAAGCAGGGCGGACTGGCGGGCCTGATCAGTCATGGCGGTGAACCGGGGCACAAGGATGGCGGAAAGGATACCCAGAATCACGATGACTGCCAGGATTTCGATCAAGGTGAAGCCCTTTGGATTGCTCACGGGTCCCCCCTGAAAACACCCGGGCCCGCGGCGGCCTGACGGCTGTCCCGCGGGCCCGGGTTTATGACCAATTGCTCCCCAGATTATTGCGGATACGCTGCCGATCCAGTGGTGGAGATGGTCGAGGACGCCGCAGCGGAGTACCGCGCGGTGATGGCCACGCCGCTGGCGGTGGAGGCGAAGGAGAGCACGTAGTCGCCCGCCGAAGTCGCCAGCGCCGAATCCGAGGAGATCTGGGTGAAGGCCGTGGGCACCGAGCCCGCGGACAGGATGAACCGGGCCGCCGCCGCGTTCACCCGCGCCTGGCCCTCGGCCACCGCCTGCATCAGGGCCTGCTTGCGGGCGTCGTCGGTCAGGTTGGTGAACTTGGGCACCAGAACCGCGGCGAGCACGCCGAGGAGGACGATGACCGCGATGATTTCAATGAGGGTAAAACCCTGTTGCCTCTTTCTCTCCATGATCCTGTCCTCCTGATTGAGTGGCGTTGCCGGGCGCTGCCCGGCCCGTCGTTGCCTGTTGTCCTTGAGGAATCACTATCAAAAAACACGCCAGAGTCAACGCCCTTTACAAAACTCCATGAAACCCTTGAAAAAATTTCATCCTTGCATGGCCAGCCCGCCGACCTCCTCAAAAAATGGCGCACTATATCTCCAAAAAATGATGGCATGCATCATATTTTGTCGCCCCGGTTCCCCCCTGTGGAAATCTTGTATTTCTTAATCCGATGCCAAAGGCTCCGCGGCTTTATCCCCAGCAATCGGGCCGCCTGCGCCTGGACCCCGCCGCTGCGGGCCAGGGCCTCCAGGATGAGTCCCTTTTCCACGGCCGCCAAATGTCCGTCCAGGCCCTGGCCCGGTGCCAAATCCTCGACATCCGCCGCCGCCTCCTCCAGGCCGGGATGCAGCAGGAGATGCCGGGGCTCGATGCTCTCCCCACTGCTCAGGACCATGGCCCGCTCCAGCACGTTGGCCAGCTCCCGGACGTTGCCCGGCCAGGAATGGGCCTGCAGGGTGTCCAGGGCCGGCGCGGAGAGTTGGGCCGTGGCCCCCTTGCGCGCCAGGACATCCGCCACCAGGAAGGGAATGTCCTCCTTGCGGTCGCGCAGGGGCGGCAGGGAGATGGACAGCACGTTGAGGCGGTAGAACAGGTCCGCCCGGAACAGCTTCTCCTCCACCATGCGGGCCAGGTTCTTGTTGGTGGCCGCGATGAAGCGCACGTCCACCCGCACTTCCTGGGTGCCGCCCACCCGCTCCAGCACCTTGTCCTCCAGGACCTTCAGAATCTTGCCCTGCAGGGACAGCGGCAGGTCGCCGATCTCATCCAGGAACACCGTGCCGGTGTGCGCGGCCTCCAGCTTGCCCAACTTGCGGCCCACCGCGCCGGTGAAGGCCCCCCGCTCGTGCCCGAAGAGCGCGCTCTCCAGGAGCGGCTCCGGGATGGCCGCGCAGTTGATGCTCACCAGGGGCCGGCCCCGCCGCGGGCTGTGGGCGTGGATGCTGCCGGCCAGCAGGCCCTTGCCGGTACCGCTTTCCCCCATGATGAGCAC
>JAEXTU010000090.1 GCA_023453335.1 Pseudomonadota bacterium
GGGCCGCGACGCGGCCTTTGCCGAGTTCCGGGCCGCGCACGGGGCGGCCTGGCTGGACGACTACGCCCTGTTCTGCGTGCTCAAGGCCCGCCACCTGGGCGACCCCTGGTTCGCCTGGCCCGAGCCCCTGCGCCGGCGCGACCCCAAGGCCCTGGCCGCCGCGGCCCGGTCCCTGGAGGCCGAGCTGGACGCGGTGCGCTTCGGCCAGTACCTTTTCTTCAGCCAGTGGGCCTCGGTGCGCGAGCTGTGCCGGGAGCAGGGCATCACCCTGGTGGGCGATTTGCCCATCTACGTGACCCACGACAGCGCCGACGTGTGGGCGCACCAGGAGTTGTTCAAGCTCGACCCTGCGGGCCAGCCCTTCCTGGTGGCCGGGGTGCCGCCCGACTATTTCAGCGAAACCGGCCAGCGCTGGGGCAACCCGGTGTACGACTGGGCGGCAAACGCGGCCGAGGGGTACGCCTGGTGGCTCTCCCGCCTGACCCACAACCTGGGCCTGTGCGACGTGGTTCGTCTGGACCATTTCCGGGGCTTTTCCGCCTACTGGGAGATCCCGGCCGCGGAGAAGACCGCGGTCAAGGGCGAGTGGGTGGAGGGGCCGGGCGAGCATTTCTTCCGGGCGGTGGCCCGGGCCTTCCCGGACCTGCCCTTCATCGCCGAGGACCTGGGCGTCATTACCGAGGAAGTCACCGCCCTGCGCCGCCAGTTCGGCCTGCCCGGCATGCACGTGCTCATGTTCGGCCTGGGCGGGGACGTGGGGGAGAGCAGCAACGCCCTGCACCACCACGAGCCGGTGGGCGTGGCCTACACCGGCACCCACGACAACAACACCGCCCTGGGCTGGTTCCGCTCCGAGACCGGGGGCGACGACGCGGCCCGCTTCGTGGACTACCTGGGCCACCCGCTCGACGAGGCCAACGCCGCGGCCGAGCTGGTGCGCCTGGCCCTGCTCTCGCCCGCGCGCACCGCGGTGATCCCCATGCAGGATCTGCTGGGCCTGGGCGGCGAGGCGCGCATGAACATCCCGGCCAGCGAGAACGGCAACTGGGGCTGGCGCCTGGAGCCCGGGGCCGCCACCCCCGAGCTGGCCGCGGCCCTGCGCCGCAAGGCCGGGCTGTTCGGGAGGCTGCGGGGATGAACGGACATCGTGTTTCAAACATTCTTGCGTGTTGACATTCACATGGGAGTGCGCAAACTTTCCCATGGCTGAACGCCCCTTGTAACCTTGGGGCGCCGGGCTGCGAATATCCGTCTACAAGGACAACATCCCATGAAAACTTTGCGTATCGTTGCGCTCTGCGCACTGGCGGTGCTCGTGCTGGCCCGGGCCGCCCGGGCCGCCGAGACCCTGACCCTGGAGCAGGCCGTGCTCCGCGCCCTGGAGAACAACCCCACCATGCAGGCCGCGCGCGCCGAGCTGGCCGGGGCGCAGTACGGCCGCCAGGCGGCCATGGGCTCCTTCGGCCCCTCCCTGAGCACCGGTTACAGTTTCACCGAGCGCGACCACGCCAAGCCCAAGCGGCAGCTGGCCACCAGCGAGCGGCAGGTCTGGGCCTGGAACTTCAACGCGCACCAGGACCTGTTCACCGGGTTTCGGCTGCTCTCCACCTACGAGAAGGCGGCCCTGACCCAGGAGTCCGCGGCCACCAAGATCCGCAGCGCGGAGCTCTCCCTGGTCCAGTCGGTGCAGCAGAACTTTCTCTCCCTGCTCAAGGCCCGGGCCGACGTGAAGAGCGGCGAGGACTCGGTGACCCGGCTCAAGGAGCAGCTCAAGGTCACCCAGGCCTTCTACGACGTGGGCCTCAAGCCCCGCCTGGACGTGCTGCGCGCCCAGACCGACCTGGCCAGCGCCGAGAACACCCTCCTGCAGGCCAGGAGCGCGGTGTCCACCCAGGTGGCCCGGCTCAACACCCTGCTGGGCATGGACTTGGACGCCGACGTGGACTACGCCGGCCAGCTCGAATACCTGCCCTTCACCATGGGCATGGACGAGGCCCTGGGCTCGGCCCTGAAGAACCGGCCCGACCTGGACATCGCCGAGAAGAGCGTGGAGATCGCCCGCAAGGACAAGAAGATCACCGACTCGGCCTTCTACCCCAGCCTGGGCGCGGACTACGACCAGTCCCGCCAGGGCGACAACCCCCACGTGGACGGCTCGCCGCTCATGAAGACCGAATGGAACGAGTGGTCCATGGGGGTGTCCGCGTCCTGGAAGTTCTTCGAGTGGGGCAAGACCCTGAACGAGAGCCAGAAGGCGGCCCAGACCATCGTGCAGATGGAGGCCGAGCGCCGGAACCTGGTGCAGGAGGCCACCTACGAGGTCAAGGCCAGCCACCTCAAGATCGGGGAGGCCGCGGACCGCATCTCGGTGACCCGCGCCGCCCTGGACCAGGCCCGGGAGGCCTACCGCATGGCCGTGGCCCGCTACCAGGCCCAGGTGGGCACCAACTCCGACGTGCTGGACTCCCAGGCCCAGCTCACCCGGGCCGAGGCCGACCTCACCCAGGCCATGGCCGACTACCAACTGGCCCTGGCCAACCTCTACGTGTCCATCGGCAACAAGAACCCCGGCCTCATGGTCAACTAGGCCGGCGCAAAACGATTTGGCGAAGGCCCCCCCGCTGCGGCGGGGGGGCCTTTTTTTGCGGCGGCCGGGCGGGGAAG
>JAEXTU010000160.1 GCA_023453335.1 Pseudomonadota bacterium
GCTCCAGGGAGCGCACCGTCCCCGTGGAATGGAAGGCGATGCCCACCCGCACCCGGGCCGGGCCGGCCGGGCTGGCGAAGCGGTGGGTCTCCCCGGGCCAGAAGGTGAGGCTTGCCACGGTCCCGACCGGGGTGAAGAGCACGGACATGGCCTTGAGCCGGCGCGGGCCTTGGGGCGTGGCCAGGTCCAGCTCCGGGGCCAGGCGGTGCTCGTCGCGCCAAGACCAGTACCCGCCGCAGCGGCCGTAGAGCGGGAACACACGGCGCAGGCTCCCGTCCGGATGCAGGGTGATGAGCTCCGCGGGCACGGTCCCCGCCGGGGTGGCGATGGGTGTGGGCTCCTGCAGGGGCAGCCTGCTGATGCCCCCGTCCGGGTGGAACTCCACGGCTTCCACCCGAGGCCGGCGCACCTCGTCCTCGGCGTGCTGGGGCACCAGTTCGCCCCAGGGCGTGGCCAGGGGCGAGGGCGCTCCCGGCACGCAGGAGATCACGCCGCCGCCCTCCCGGCGCTCCACGGACAGGGGCTCCCGGATGGGTCCCCAGGGGGTGTCTATGTGGCGCATCAATTCTGTTTCCTTCTTGTCTTGCACATGGTGCTGTGTTTCGTTTACATGGGCGGACCATGCAGGACAACGGTTCCCACGACTCCGACCCCAAGCACCGCTCGGCACGGGATTTCTGGCCCACGGTGCTGGCCGACGTGCGCAAGCGCCTGGAGGCCAACGGCTTCGCGGCCTACCTGGCCGACGACCCGGCCCATGCCCGGCAGATCGTGATGGACTACATCCTGCCCGGGGTCAAGCCGGCTTCCTTGTCCTGGGGCGACTCCCTCACCCTGGCCGCCACCGGGATCCTGGAGGAACTGCGCCAGGACCCGGAGTTGGACGTCATCACCACCTTCGACCCGGCGGTACCGCGGGCCGAGATCATCGAGCGCCGGCGGCGGGCCCTCACCGTGGACCTCTTCCTCACCGGGGCCAACGCGGTCACCCGCGACGGCATGCTGGTCAACCTGGACATGGTGGGCAACCGCACCGCGGCCCTGGCCTTCGGCCCCCGCCACGTCCTGGTGCTGGCCGGCCGCAACAAGGTGGTGGAGAACCTGGCCCAGGCGGTGCACCGCATCAAGCACCAGGCCGCCCCGGCCAACGCCATGCGCCTGGGCGCGCGCACGCCCTGCGTCAAGACCGGCCGCTGCGAGGACTGCTCCAGCCCCGACCGGATTTGCAACACCTGGGCCATCACCGCCAAATGCGCGCCCCCCGGCCGCATCAGCGTGGTGCTCATCAATGCCCGGATGGGGATTTAGTGCGGCTTGCCGCGCAGCGGCTTAGCCGCACTTATGCAGGCCCCTGAAATACTGGAACAGTATTTCAGCGGCCTGCGTCTTACGCCCACCCTCTCCCCTAGTGTATCCAACGACGTTTTCGTCGCACCCCACGTCCCTTCCTGTCCCCGGAGTCACGGCGAGCCGTCAAGCCACCCTGCTTTTCCGTTCCCATTTCCCTCCTGAACCGCTAGAATACGGCATGGACGCGGGCACCCTGCTCCTTCTGGCCGACGCCGTGCTCCTGCTGCACCTGGCGATGGCCGCCTTTCTGGGGCTCGGCCTGCCCCTGGTCTGGCTGGGGCGCTGGCGGGGCTGGGGCTTCGTGCGCTCCCCCTGGCTGCGCCTGACCCACTTGGGGGCCATGGCCTGGGTGCTGGGCGAAGACCTGCTGGGGCGGCTGTGCCCGCTCACCGAGTGGGAATGGTCCCTGCGCCAGGCCGCCCTGGCCCAGGGCCTGCCACGGCGGTCCTGGGTGGCGGACTGGGCCGGCCGGCTGCTCTACGCCGATCTGCCGGACTGGGCCTTCACCGCGGCCTATGCCGGTTTCTTCGGGCTGGTGCTGGCCACCGCCTGGGTGGTGCCCATCCGGTGGGGAAAACCCCGGCGCGAAGCCGGCCGGGTGGAGTGATGCTTTGACAGCGGCTCCGTGTCGCTGGTATTTTGCAAGATGGCGTGGGCGGAGCGCCGAGACCCGATAAGGGGGGATGCTGCTTGGGACTGGTGAACATCGACGATCTGCAGGCCGGGATGATGCTGGAGAGCGATCTCATCGGCCCCAACAGCCGGTTCCTCCTCCCCCGGGGCGAGGTCCTCGATATTGCGCACATCCGCATGCTCAAGGCCTGGGGCGTGACCGAGGCCGACGTGAGCGGGGTCAGCCGGGAGCAGGCCCAGGCCCTGACCGCCGCCGAGGTGCCCCCTGAGTCCCTGGAACAGGCCAAGCAGACCCTGGCGCCCTATTTCGAGCGGGCCGACCTGGACCACCCGGCCATGAAGGAGATATTCCGCCTGTGCGTCCTGCGTTGGTCGCGCGGAGCGCCGGGCGACTGCACCTTGCCCGGCCGGGAATCCTGCGCCCTGCCCGCGGCCGGACCTGGCCCGGAAAAGGACGTCTTCGCCAAGGGCAAGGGCACGGCCACCTCCCTGGTGCGGTCCGAGATCGCGCTCTCCTCGTTCCCGGACATCTATTTCCAGATCAACGAGGTGCTCCAGTCTCCGCGCAGTTCGGCCTCGCACATCGCCGATGTGGTGAGCAAGGACACCAGCCTCACCGCCAAGCTCCTCAAACTGGTCAACAGCGCGTTCTACGGCTTTCCCGCCAAGATCGACACCATCTCCCGGGCCATCGCCATCCTGGGCACCAACGAACTGACCACCCTCGCCCTGGGCATCTCGGTGGTGGAGTACTTCGCCGACATCCCGGAAGGGCTGGCGGACATGAAGAGCTTCTGGAAGCACTCCATCGCCTGCGGGGTGCTCTCCCGCATCCTGGCCTCCCACAAGGTGGGCCTGTCCGAGGAGCGCTTTTTCGTGTCCGGGCTCATTCACGACGTGGGCCGGCTGGTGATGTTCAAGCGCCTGCCCTTTGCCGCCACCCAGGCCCTGGTGCTCTCCCGCTCCACCCGGACCCCGCTGCGCGAGGCCGAGCAGGAGGTCATGGGCTTCGACCACGCCGCGGTGAGCGGGACCCTGCTCAAGTCCTGGAAGTTCCCGGCCACCCTGGAGTTGCCGGTGCGCTACCACCACGCCCCGGCCAGGGCCATGAACCATCTGGAGCCCTCCATCATCCACGTGGCCGACGTGCTGGCCGTGGCCATGTTCTATTGCAGCGGCACCGTCTATGTCCCGCCCCTGCAGGACAAGGCCTGGGAAAACCTGGGCCAGGGACCGGGCATCCTGGCCCAGGCCATGGCCCAGGCCGACCGCCAGATCTGCGAAATCCTCCGGGCCTTCCTGGGGAGCGACGAGAGATGAGCGACCAGGAGCGCATCCACCACCTGGAGGAGCAGGTGCTCTATCTCCTGGAGGAGAAGCGCGCCGCACTCTCCGCCCTGGAGATGGCCGCCACCCTGGGCAATTTCGAGACCAGCCTGAACCAGCTGGACGACCCCACGGTCATCCTGCACGAGACCGCCACCCGGGTGCGCACCTTGGTCCGGATGAAGGCGGTGTCCTTCTTCCTGGTGGACGAGGAGGACTCCCGGTTCTACCAGGCCTACAGCGACCCGGCCTCCCGCAGCGCGGCCTTCGAACGGGAGGTGGACGCCCTCATCGAGGACAAGACCTTCGCCTGGTCTCTGGGCCGCAACAAGCCGGTGATGGTCACCTCCCTGGCCGGGGAGCAGCTCATGCTGCACGCCCTGTCCACCACCTCCCGCACCCGGGGCATCTTCCTGGGGGTGCTGGACCAGGACAAGAGCGATATCCTGGACACCTCCCTCATGCTCCTCACGGTCATCCTGCTGGCCAGCGCCCACGCCCTGGAGAGCTTCGAGCTGTACCGCCGCAACCGGGAGACTTCCCGCGAGCTGGAGCAGAACCTGGCCCGCTTGCGCGCCTCGGAAACCGAACTCAAACGCTACCAGGAGACCCTGGAGGAGCAGGTGCGGGACCGCACCGCAGCCCTGTCCGAGAGCAACGAGCAGCTGGCCGGCGAAATCCGGGAGCGCAAGGCCTCGGAGATCCTGCTCCGGGAGAGCGAGGCGGTGATCCGCGCCCTGCTCGACGCCTCCACCGAGATCGCCGTGCTCATGGACACCGAGGGAGCCATCCTGGCCATCAACCAGGTAGGGGCCTCCCGCCTGGGCCGCTCCCCGGAGGAACTCCTGGGCGTGAACCTGCGCGAACTCCTGTCCCCGGAGGTGCTCGGCCCCCGGCTGGCGGCCATGGAGGAGTCCCGGCGGACCAAGGCCTGCCTGCACCTGCGCGACAGCGACCGGGGACGGCATTACGACAGCCACATCTGCCCGGTGTTCGACAGCCGGGGGGAGGTTTCGCGCATCGCGGTCTTCGCCCGGGACATCACCCGGGAGCTGGCCGCCGAGCAGGAGGTGCGCAAGCTCTCCCAGGCCGTGGTGCACAGCCCCTCGCTCATCCTCATCACCGACGCGGCCGGAACCATCGAGTACGTGAACCCCAAGTTCACCCAGGTCACCGGCTACACCTCCGAGGAGGCGGTGGGGAAGAAGCCCTCCATCCTCAAGTCCGGCCGGCACGGGGTCGAGTTCTACGCCCAGATGTGGCAGACCTTCGGCGCGGGAAGCGAATGGCGCGGCGAGATCTGCAACCGCACCAAGGACGGACGGGAGTACTGGGCCATGACCTCCATCTCCCCCATCCTGGGCGAGGGCGGCGGGATCGCGCACTACGTGGGCGTGGCCGAGGACATCACCAAGAAGATCCTCCAGGAGGAACACATCAAGTTCCTGGCCCTGCACGACGCCCTGACCGGCCTGCCCAACCGCAACCTGTTCATGGACCGGCTCACACAGGCCATCTCCTTTGCGGAGCGGCACAAGACCGTGGCCGTGGTCATGTATGTGGACCTGGACGACTTCAAGCAGGTCAACGACCGGCACGGCCACGCCGCCGGGGACCAGGTGCTCAGGGAGGCGGCCAGCCGCCTGACCCGCTGCATCCGCACCGCGGACTCGGTGGCCCGGGTGGGCGGGGACGAGTTCGTCATCATCCTCCAGGACATCCGGGAGGAGCGGGAGATCGAGCTGGTGGCGCGGCGGGTGCTGGAGCGCTTCCAGGAGCCCTTCCCAGCCGGCGAGGCCCAGTGCCGGGTGGGGGCCAGCATCGGCATCGCCCTGTGCCCGGAGGACGGCCGCGACGTGGACACCCTGCTGCGCAAGGCGGACATGGCCATGTACGCCATCAAGCACGGGGACAAGCTGGGATACCGCTACTTCCGCGACAGCGAGGCCTAGGGCCCGGCTTGCCAAGGGGCGGGAACCGGCGCATAACCGGCCGACCGCCATGTCCTTGCTCTCCGCCTACCTCCCCCTGCTCAAGGTCGCCCTGGCCTTCATGCTCATGCTGGCGGGCATCCGGCTGCGCCTGCGGCTCTGGGCCGCCATCCTGGCCGGCGGCCTGGCCCTGGGGCTGCTCTTCGGCCTGCCCCTGTGGCGCTGGCCGGGGACGGCGCTCGGCGGGGTCATCCAGGCCCAGTCCCTGCGCCTGGCCGGCATCGTGGGCCTCATCATGGTCCTATCCGAGTGCATGGAGAAGACCGGCCAGGCCGGCCGGCTCCTGGAATCCCTGGCCGGCCGCCTGCGGCGGCCCGCCCTGCGCCTGGTCTTCTTCCCCATCCTCATGGGGCTGTTGCCCATGCCCGGCGGCGCGGTGTTCTCCGCGCCCATGGTGCGGGGCGCGTCGGCCGGCCTGCCGGTGTCGGAGAAGGACCGGGCCCTGGTCAACTACTGGTTCCGGCACATCTGGGAGCTGGCCTGGCCCCTCTACCCCGGGCTCATCCTGGGCGCGTCCCTGGCCGGCCTGCCGGTGACCGAGGTGGCGGGGGCCATGGCCCTCACCCCGCTGCTCATGCTCGGGCTGGGCTGGTGGTTCATCCTGCGGCCCCTGCCCCTGGCCGACGCCCCGGCTCCGGAGGCCGGCCCGGTGCCGCCCCTGCGCCAGGCGCTGCGCCATGCCCTGCCCCTGGTCACGGTCATCGCCGGGGCCATGGGCTGCGAGGGAATCCTGGTGGCCCTGGGCCAGGACACCGGCTTCGAACTGGGGGTGCTGGCCGCCCTGGTCATGGCCCTGGCGGTCTGCGCCGTGCAGAACCGGGGCCGCATCCGCCCCGCCCTCCGGGCCATCGACTACGCCCACGTGGGGGACATGCTCCTGGTGGTGGCCGCCATCTTCGCCTTCAAGGAGACCCTGCTGACGGCCGGGGTGGTGCAGGAATTGGCCGGAGTGGCCGGCGGCGGGGCCGCGCTCCTGGCCGCCACCCTGCTCCTGCCCTTTGTCATGGGCTTCGTGTCCGGGATCAACGTGGCCTTCGTGGGCTCCACCTTCCCCCTCATCCTGGCCATGCTGGACCAGGCGGGGCTGGCCCACCAGACCCTGGCCTACGTGGTGCTGGGCATGTACTCCGGGTTCACCGGGGTCATGGTCTCGCCCATCCACATCTGCTTCATCCTCACCTGCCAGTACTTCGCCACCCCCATGCCCGCGGCCTGGCCGCGGCTGGTGCTGCCCTGCCTGATCTTCCTGGGCTTCGGCCTGGTCCTGTTCCAGGTCCTGCGCTGACGCGGCTCAGCAGTCCACCACGGCCTGCATCTCGCCCATGGTGATGTCCAGGCGGACGGCGAAGGAGACCTCCACCTCGCCCTCCTCCACCCAGGTGATCCGGCAGGGGACCCGGCCGGCCTGGAGCCCCTTTTCCGGGACCACCAGGTTCAGGTGCACCGGCTCGCCCAGGGCCAGGCCGAGCCGAAGGCCCGGGGCCTTGAGCCGCGCCGTATAGTTGGAGATGGCGATGAGGGTGGCCAGGAAGGCCGAGGAGCCGCTGATCAGCTCCACCCGCTGGCTCTGGGAGTAGGCCCGCAGGCCCAGGCGGGAGAACTGCACCGTACCGTCGATCTGCTGCTGGAGCATGGGGTTCCTTCCTTTGCAGGCGGCGGCGGGCACGATCGCATCACTTGCCTGGCCGGGACCGGGAGCCGGGCCGCCGCACCGGACCTGCCTGGCCACTGCAAAAATCGGGGCATCAAGCGGGAAGATACCCCGGATCCCGGGAGCGGGCATGGCGGGCCGGTGAAATGTCCGTGTCGGTACGCGGCATTGCCGCCGCTGGCAGCCGCGCAAAAAAGCGCGCCGCAGCCAGGGGC
>JAEXTU010000181.1 GCA_023453335.1 Pseudomonadota bacterium
CCAGGGCCTGGCCTGGGGTGTCGGCCAGCAGGGTCCGGCTGCCCGGCCCTGCCAGCCGGACCTCCAGGTCCGGGGCAGGCAGGGGGGCCAGGTCCAGCCCGGCGATCTCCAGGACGCCTCCCGCAGCCAGGTCGCCCGCCACGGCCAGTTGCAGCACCGGCGGGCTCCCCTCGGGAAGCCCATCCAGGTCCAAGGCCACCTCGGCGGCGTGGGCCTGGCCGTCCGCAACCAGGGCCAGGGTGTGGCGCACCGCGGGCACGGCCCAGCCCGGGCCGGCCGAGACCCAGACGGCCAGGGGCAGGCCCGGCCCGCTGGCCCGGTAGGCGAAGCTGAGCCGCGCCCGGCCGCGGGCCCCCGCCAGTTCCGGGGCCGCTCGGTGCAGGCAGAATGCCGCGAAGCCGGGGTGTTCGGTGGCCAGGCGCAGTTCCCGGCCGGAGGCGTTGCGCAGAACGCGTATCCGGCCCGGGCCGCGCAAGGGCAGCTCCTCCCATCCTGCCGGGGAGAATGCCGGGGGGAGGGCGGCGCAGGCCGCCAGGAGCAGGGCCAGTGCCGTCAGCAGCGCCGGCAATCCGAGGCCAGGCGGGCGAAACCTCGCCAGGGCGATGGGAGCGGCGGTCATTCGCGCACGTTGGTCAGCTTGGCTATGGCGGCGTTGATCCGATCCAGAACATCCGCGGGCACCCCGCGGCCGTAGAGGAAAAATCGCTTGTCCCGGGCCTGCAGGTCGGACAGGGGGAGGATCGAGAACTCCTCCGGGGAGAGGCCGGACAGCCGGACGACCTCGTCCACCTCGGCCTCCCGCACCAGGGTGTAGGCGAATCGACCCCAGGCCAGCATGAGGGCCTGCTGCTGCCGCGCCGGGATGTCGACCACCTGGACCCCGGCCTGCTTGCGGGTCTCCTCCACCACGGTCCCGTAGGACCAGCCCGCCACCAGCCCCAGCTCCAGGGCTGGGGCTGTCGCGAGTTCCCGGAGGCTGGTCTTGCCGGCGAAGCGGGCAAGGTTCCGGCGCAGGACCAGGGCCTGCAGGGGGGTGTCCTGCACAAAGGGCCGGGAGAAGCGCGCATAGGCCTCCCGCTCCGGGGTCTTGAACCAGCCGAAGGAGCACAGCCGGCTGTCCTCGGGTTGGATCTCGGCGAGGATGCGCTTGGAGGGCATTTCCGTAAAGGCGAACTCGATCCCGGCCGCGGTGAGGATGGTGCGGACCAGGTCCACGAGGCTGCCGGCCGCAGTGCCGTTTTCCGTGTAGTTGTAGGGCGGCCGGTTGGGATAGGCCATGACCAGGGGTTCGCCCCAGGCCGGGCAGGGCGCCAGCCAGGCCACCAGGAGCAGGAGGCACAGGAATCGCGGCACGGGGTTGTATCTCCGTTGCGGGTTCGGGGGCCGCGGCGGCTACCGGGCCTGACCGGAATCCAGGCTGGCGAAAATACGGCAATGCGGGGCCGGACGCAAGCTGCGCTGCGCCGCAGCGGGACATTTCCAGACGAATCCGGGGGAAAAGGGCTCAGCCGATCTTGGCCAACATGTCGCGAGCGCGGGCGTAGTCGGGCTTGAGGCGCAGGGCGGCCTCCAGCAGGACGCGGGCCTCGGCGTACTTGTGCGCGCTGGCCGCGATCTGGCCGAAGTTGGCGGCCACCACCGGGCTGGCTGCGGCGAAGTCCGGGCTTTTCTCCAGGATGGCGGCCAACTGGCCCCAGGCCTCCTCGTACGCGCCGGTATCGGCCAGGGCCAGGGCCAGGTTGTAGGCGATGTTCTGGTCGCCGGGCTTGGCGGCCAGGGCCTTGCGGATGGCCTCCACCGCCTCGGCGGCCCGGCCCTGCTTGCGCAGGCAGGTGCCCATCTTGTTGAACACGTCGGCGGTGGAGATGCCGCCGTTGCCGTCGGACAACTCGATGACCTGGCGGAAATAGGTTTCGGCCTGTTCGGGCTTGTCGTTCTCCAGGTAGATGGCCCCGATGCGCTCGGTGACCTCCATGGCCTGCTCCCGGGCCCGCTTGCGCACCAATTCCAGGCCCTGGCCGAAGCATTCCTTGGCCTCGCTGTCGCGGCCCAGGGTCAGGCATATCTCGCCCATGTCCAGCTTGCGGGCCACGTTGAGGGGCGACAGGTGGTCCAGGCGCTGCAGGTAATCCAGGCAGCGCTCGGTGTCGCCGTTCTTGCGGTGGTGGGAGGCCAGGCGCTTCAAGGGCGCCAGGTACAGATTGGAGGCGGCCGCGGCGGCCTCGTAGGCGGCCAGGGCCTCTTCGTTCTCGCGTTGGGCCGCCAGGGCGTCGCCCAGGAGCATGTAGGCCGCGGCTCCGTCGGGCTTGATGGTCAGCGCGGCCTGGGCCAGGCGCTGGGCCTCGTGGTGGCGGCCGTTGGCCAGCCGGGCGTGTCCCTCGTCCAGGAGCCGGCGCAGCTCGGTGTTGGGCTTGATGGTGTAGGCGATCTTCACCAGCAGGGTCTGCACCGCGATGGGCTTGACGATGAAATTGTCCGCCCCGTGTTCGTGCATGAGCGCGATCTCGGTCATGTCCGAGTCACTGGTCAGGGCGATGACCCGCAGTCCGGGCACCGCGGCCTTGGCCGCGGCCAGGCCGTGGCTCAGGTCCAGGCCGAAGAGCTGGCTCTCCACGAAGAGGAGGGGATGGGCGCAGGTGGCGCAGGACTGGATTTCCCTGGTCAGGTCCCGGTTCTGGCCCAGGATCTTGAGGCAGCTGGTGTTGACCTGGATTTGCAGGCGCAGGGTCTTGCGCAGCAAGTCCAGGAACAGCTTGTCGTCGGTGCAGGCCAAAAATTCGCCCGATCCGTCCTGGACGTAGGCGCGGACGGTCTCCAGGTAGGCGTCTGCGCGGTGGTCATCCTTGACGACGGGCATAGGTCCTCCGGTCCGGCAGAATCGATATCGGCCTGCCGCCGTGTTGCGCTCGACGGGAATATTCCACGATTTCAAAATGCTGCTGTCCAGTCAAGCCTGTTCGTGGCGGCGGGGCTTCGGCCGGGGGTGACCTCGCACCGTGAGAGTGGGCGAACAGGTTCTGGAAGAAGGATACTTGACCGGAGCCGGCAACCGGCGCAGGGTAAAGAAATATATCGGTGGAGCGAAAAGTTGCCGTTCTTTTTGACAAGATGATTGAGCAAACGGCTTCCCTTCGCTATACTCGTTTCTGACGCCGTGGTTTGAGGACGCGGCTGGAGGCGCGGCCGTTGGACAGGGCCGCATGTGAAGCCACCGGGAGCCAGCATGGACGAGATGCAGGAACACCGCGAATTCTACGTGGACACCTTCGTGGCCCGGCAACCGGTCTTCGATGCCGTGGGCAACGTCTGGGGCTACGAGATCCTCTACCGCGACGGGGTGGAGGCGGTTTCCGCCGAGTTCCCGGACCCGGGGTCGGCCACCCTGGCGGTCACCGCCGGCATCTGCCTGTGCCGCGAGCACGACCTCAAGGTGGGCAAGAAGATACTCATCAACTTCGACGAGAAGACCATCCTGGACGGGGTGCCCCTGGCCCTACCCGCGGCCAACACCGTCATCGAGATCCCCGAGGCGGCCAAAATCGGCCCCAAGCTCCTGGAGACCCTCAAGTCCCTCAAGGTCGAGGGCTATGCCCTGGCCCTGGACAACTTCGAGGCCCGGCCCGAGGCCGAGGCCCTGCTCAAGATCGCCGACGTGGTCATCTTCGACCTCCTGGGACAGGACGTCGCCGTGCTCCTGGATCGGGTCAAGGCCGCCCGCTCCCCCAGCCGGCTCCTGGTGGCCAAGCGGGTGGAGGACTCGGCGGCCTTCGACAAGGCCCGGGCCATGGGCTTCACCCATTTCCAAGGCTTCTTCTTCCAGCGGCCCAAGGTCATACCCGGCCGCAAACTCTCCTCCACCGAGGCCGCCCGCTTCCGGCTCCTGGAGTTCACCCAGCAGGACGAACCGGACTTCCGCAGCCTGGCCGAGGCCATCAAGACCGACGTGTCCATCAGCTACCGGCTGCTCACCTACCTGAACAGCCCTCTGTTCACCTTCCACATCAACATCCAGTCCATCGAGCAGGCCATCATTCTGCTGGGCTGGCGGCAGGTGCGCAACTGGCTGCGGGTCATCATCTTTTCCGACCTCACCCCGGAGAGCAAGACCTCCGAGCTGCCCTTCCTCTGCGTGCAGCGGGGCCGCTTCTTCGAGTCCGTGGCCAAGCAGGCCGGGGCCAAGAGCACCGAGCGCGAGACCCTGTTCATGCTCGGCCTGTTCTCGCTCCTGGAGCCCCTGCTCAAGATGCCCATGGCCGAGATCCTCACCAACCTGCCCCTGGAGGCCGAGCTCAAGGAGGCGCTGCTGGGCGGGGAAAACCGCTTCAGCCCCTGGCTGGGCCTGGCCCGGGCCTTCGAGTCCGGCGACTGGGAGGCGGTGGACTCGACCATCGCCCGGCTGAACCTGGACAAGGTGGTGGTGGCCCGCAGCTATTCCGAGTCCCTGGACTGGGCCAACCGCTTTTTTGACCAGGGCGCGGTGGCCAAGGGCGAATAGCGCTCCCGGCCTTTCCGATCCGATCCGGCGTCAGTCCCGGTATCCCCGTGGTCCCGTCATTTCCGGCGGCCCTGCGTTGCAGTGCCCGTTGCGGTGTGCTATGCTCACGGGTGGTGCCGTGAGTTCAAGCCCTTGCCGAAGGGCGGGATGCAACCCCGGGGCCTGGCGCGGTATAAACAATGTTGCAACTTTTTCTAGACTCTCCAGCGGAATGTTGCGCGGCATTAATTCTTAAGAGTTGCGAACATGTCATTGACGGTCTCCAGTGCGAAGGATTACACTTGGTTGGAAATATCAGGAGAGTGTGCCTGGCCCCTTGCGGAGGGCGGCCTTCCACTCGCAACCCGTTGACAGCGTAGGGTTCTCGTGGTGTACACTGATTGGCAATGCGAATCTCCTGTAGTGTCCCCCCGGGCATCAGGTGATTTGCTGTGGTGATGCGTTGGCGTGGCCACGCCAGCCCTGGCGGCTGCGCGGGTCCTTGGGAAACGGTGGGGGGGCCGCCCCGGCCCCAGACATGGATGGTGGGCATGAGGCTTCGTCCCGGCGCCGGGCCGCGACCTGCGGCGGCGTTCCTGCTCCTGGCCGTCTGCGCCGGACTCCTGCTGTCCGCGTGCGGCGGCTACCGCTTTGTGCAGAGCCTGGGCGGCCGCCAGGTGCACATCAGCGTGGTCAACACCGAGCGGGCCAACCTGAACAACCCGGTGGCCCTGGATTTCCTCCTGGTGTTCAACGAGAAGACCGAGACCGAGGCCGGCAAGCTCACCGCCCGCCAGTGGTTCGACAAGAAGGCCCAGTTCAAGCGGGACCACATCGTCAACGTGGACTACCTGCTCTACGAGTACGAATTCGTGCCCGGCGACCCGGTGCCGGTTATCGACATCCCCTTCACCGTGTCCGGCCGTTCGCTGCTGGTCTATGCCGACTACTACACCCCAGGCGAGCACCGGGTGCGTGTGGACCCCCAGAAGGACGCGACCATCACCCTCAAGGAGCGCGGGTTCACCCTCGCGGTCACCGGAGAATAGCATGTCCCAGGCCAGCACAGGGGCCGGCTTCGGCCCGGCGCGGCGGAGGCTGTCGTGAGACGGGCGCACGAGCTTCCCGCGGCCATCCAGTGGCACGAGGGCATGCTGCTGGCGCCCCCGCATTTCCAGCAGTTCGCCACCCGCATTGAGGAGCTCGCCCACTACCACTACCTGTCCATCTCCCCCTACCACTTCGGCATCCGCACCCTGCGCATCGACGAGACCCTGCTCCTGGCCGGCATCTTCCGGGTCCTGGAGCTGGAGGCGGTACTGCCCGACGGCCTGGTGGTCAGCCATCGGCCGGGCGAGGCCGAACTGGAGATTTCCCTGGAGCCCCTGGCCGAGCAACTCTCGGGCAGCGAGGTCCTGGTCCGCCTGGCGGTGCCGGTGCGCAAGCTGGGCGCGGCCCAGGTCAAGGGCGACCTGGCCCGCTACACGGGCGTGCCCGGCGAGCCGGTGGCCGACGAGAACACCGGGGAGGGCGAGGTGGACATCCCCCGCTTGGCTCCGCGCCTGTCCCTCATCGCGGCCAACGACCCGCCCCAGAAGTACGTGACCCTGCCCCTGGCCGGGGTGCCCTACGTGAACGAGGCCTTCAAAACCACCGACTACCTCCCGCCGGTGCTGGACACCATCCCGGGCTCGCCGCTTTTCGCCCTGTGCGCGCAGGTGGCCGAGCGCTGCCGGGAGAAGGCCCTGTTCCTGGCCGGCAAGGTGGACTCCGGCGCGGCCCTGTCCGGGCCCATGGTCCTGGAGACCCGGATGCAGATCGCCTCCCTGGCCGCGGGCCTGCCTCCCCTGGAGGCGCTGCTGGCCACCGGCCGGGCCCATCCCTTCCCGCTCTACCTGGCCATGTGCGGCCTGGCCGGCAACCTGGCCGGGCTGTCCGCGGGCCTGGTGCCCCCGGCCTTCGACCCGTACGACCACGAGAACCTGCGCGGAACCTTCATGGCCCTCAAGGACTTCGCCTTCCGGGCCATCGACGAGGGGGTCATCGAGGCCTACACCCCGGTCACCTTCGACGCGGAGAACGGGGTGTTCAGCCTGGTGCTCCGCGAGGAGTGGGCGGGCGCGCGGCTGGCCGTGGGGGTCAAGGTGCGGCGCGGGGTGCACGAGCGCGACACCGCGGCCTGGATGGAGGAGGCGGTGGTGGGCTCCGGGCCGGTCATGGCCTCGCTCCTGGACCGCCGGGTGCTGGGCGCGTCGCGCAAGCGGGTGGACGCCGAGCGGGACATCGTGCCTCCGCGCGGGGTGCTGCTCTATGTGGTGGAACCCGACCCGCAGCTGGTGCAGGCCGGGGAGCGGCTGGTGATCCAGAACACCGTGGACGCGGCCGACGCCGCGCCCGCCGCCATCTACTTCTTCGCGCCGGGGCGGTAGCATGAACCTCAGGGACTACGGCCAATCCTTCCTGCTCACCCAGTTCCGGGAGTTCTACGCCGCCGTGGCCCAGGCCCGGCGCGAGGCGCTGGAGGCCGGGGCCGTGGCCAAGGAAGGGGCCGATCCCGCGGCCGAGGTGAACGCCCGGCTGGCCACCCTGCTGGAGACCCAGGCCCTGGACGCCAAGCGCAAGGGCGGCGACTACGGGGCTACCTACTACCGCGAGGCCCAGTACGTCATGGCCGGCCTGGCCGACGACGTGTTCCTGAACCTGGAGTGGGCCGGCCGTGAGCCCTGGAAGTCCCGGCTCCTGGAGTACCGCCTGTTCGGCTCCAAGGTGGCGGGCGAGCAGATCTACCGCAAGCTGGAGAAGCTGTTGGCCGAGCGCGACCCGGCCAATGCCGAACTGGCCGCCCTCTACCTGCTGGCCCTGTCCCTGGGCTTCCGCGGCCGCTACCGCGGGGCCGAGGACGCCGGGGTGCTGGATCGCTACCGCCGTGAACTCTTCGCCTTCATCTACCATCGCGACCCAGCCCTGGAAGAGCACGGCAAGGAGCTCTTCCCCGAAGCCTATGCCGCGGTGCTCGGGGAGTCCGAGCCCCACCGCCTGCCCCACCTGCGCAAGTGGCTGGCCATCCTGGCCCTGGTGGCCCTGGTGTTGTTGGTGATCTCGCACGGCCTGTGGCTGGACGTGTCTGCGGACCTGGAAGGGGTCCTGGACAAGATCCTGCACCGGGCCGCGGGGATGTAGGGGGCGGCCGTGCAGACTATCCTGAGCCTGGTCTCCATCCTCTCCCCCTACCTGCCCACCATGCTTTTGGGCCTCATCTTCCTCATCGCCGCGCTCATCGGCCTGGCGGTGACGGTGGTGCTGCTCCGCAAGAAGAAGGACAAGCCCAGCCCGGCCGAGGCGGCCATGGCCCCGGCCCCGGCCGCGCCTGCCGAGGGCGCGCCCGCCCCTGCGCCCGGCGCGGCCCCCAAGACCTACGCCACCGGGCTGTCCATCGCCGCCTCCTTCCGGGACGCGGTGCGCCACCTGCGCGCCCATGTGGCCGGCCGCAATTTCCGCTACCAGATTCCCTGGTTCGTGACCCTGGGCCAGAGCGGCTCGGGCAAGAGCACCATGCTGCGCGGGGCGGGCCTGGACCTGCCTTTCGGCGAGCCGGACGAGGCCGGCCCGGGCTCCGCGGCCCCGGTCAAGTGGTGGTTCTTCTCGCGAGGCATCGTCATCGACCTGGCCGGCGACCTGGTGCTCGGCTCGGCCGGGGCCGCGGACGAGCGGTCCTTCGACAAGGTGCTGCGCCTGTTGCAGCGCCACCGCCACCAGAAGCCCATCGACGGGGTGGTGCTCACCGTGCCCGCGGACGAGCTGTACGGCCGGGCCGAGACCCTGGACGAGCGGGTGAAGGAGGCCGACCGCAAGGCCATGGCCCTGCAGGACAAGCTCTGGCGCATGCAGAAGCGCCTGGGCCTGCGCCTGCCGGTCTACCTGGTGGTCACCAAGTGCGACCAGGTGGAGGGCTTCTCGGCATTCACCCAGGACCTGCCCGGCAACCTGCTCTCGGGCATGTTCGGATGGTCCAACCCCTACACCGTGGACACCGCCTTTTCCGAGGACTGGGCCGACCAGGCCTTCGCCTCCCTGGACCGCCAGCTCACCGAGGCCCAGATCGAGGTCTTCGCCTCCCGCCGCAACCTGGAGGACGCCGAGCGCTCCTTCCTGTTCCCCATGCGCTTCAAGGGCATGTACGAGCCCCTGCGCTGCTACCTGCGCCGCATCTTCAAGGAGAGCGTGTACCACGAGTCCTTCTTCCTGCGCGGGGTCTACTTCTCCGGCTCCCCGCAGCGGGAGGGCAGCCTGGACACCCTGCACCGCTCCCCGGTGTTCGTGCGCGACCTCTTGGGCAAGAAGGTCTTCCCGGAATACAACCTGGCGCGGCCCGCGGGCCGGGCCCTGGTCTCCCGCAACCGGAGCGTGCTGGCCCTACA
>JAEXTU010000212.1 GCA_023453335.1 Pseudomonadota bacterium
CCCCCGGCCTGTCCATCGACGAGATCCGGGAGCGCTTCGGCCTGCACAGCGTCATCAAGATGGCCAGCAACGAGAATCCGCTGGGCACCCCCCCCCTGGCCCCGAAGGCCATCGCCCGGGGCGCGGAGCTGGCCTTCCGCTATCCCCAGTCCGGCAACCCGCGCCAGGCCCGGGCCCTGGGCGAACACCTGGGCGTGGACGCGGGGCGCATCGTCACCGGCAACGGCTCGGACGAACTCATCGACCTGCTCCTGCGCGCCGTGGTGCAGCCCGGCCGGGACAACGTGCTGGCCTTCTCCCCCTGCTTCTCCATCTACGAGACCCAGTCCCGGCTCTGCGGGGTGGAGCTGCGCCAGGCCCCCCTGAACCCGGACTTCTCCTTCCCCTGGGACCAGCTCCTGGCCCGGGCCGACGAGAACTCCGCCCTGTGCTTCGTCACCAGCCCGGACAACCCCTCGGGCTACACCGCCCCGGTGGAGGAACTGGCCGCCCTGGCCCGCCGCCTGCCCGCAAACTGCCTGCTGGTGGTGGACGAGGCCTACATGGACTTTGCCGAGCCCCAGGCGGACTACTCGCTCCTGCCGCGGCTGGCCGAGTTCCCCAACCTGTGCATCCTGCGCACCTTCTCCAAGATGTACGGCCTGGCCGGGCTGCGCCTGGGCTACGCCATGCTGCCCGCCTGGCTGGCCGACGCCATGCTGCGCATCAAGCTGCCCTTCTCGGTGAACCTCCTGGCCGAGGAGGCCGGACTGGCCGCCCTGGCCGACCGGGACTTCGTGCGCTGCTCCCTGGACACGGTGCGCAAGGGCCGCGCCGACCTGGCCGCCGGGCTCGCCGTCCTGGGCTGCCGGGTGCGGCCCTCCCAGGCCAACTTCCTGCTCTTCGACCTGCCCGCGGGCCTCGCCCTGGACGCGGCCGGGTTCTTCGACCTGCTCCTGCGCCGGGGCATCATCATCCGGCCGCTCCGGAGCTACAACCTGCCGAACTCCCTGCGGGTGAGCATCGGCAACGAGCGGGAGAACGCCCTGTTCCTGGAGGCGGCCCGGGAGATCCTGCATGGCTGAGCCGCGCGCCCTGCCCCGCATCGTCACCATCGACGGCCCGGCCGGGGTGGGCAAGTCCACCCTGGCCAAGCGCCTGGCCGGCCATCTGGGCATCGCCTACCTGGACACCGGGGCCATGTTCCGCGGCACGGCCCTGGCCCTGGGCCAGGGCTCCTGGGAGTGGCCCGAGGACAAGCTGGCCGCGGCCCTGGCCGGCCTGGCCTTCTCCCTGGCCGGGACCGGCGCGGACTCCCGGGTCTGCCTGAACGGGGCCTGCCTGGGCGACGAGATCCGCACCGAGCAGGTGGCCATGTGGGCCTCCAACGTGGCCACCCTGCCCGCGGTGCGCGCCTTCCAGAAGGCGGCGCAGCAGGCCATGGGCCGCACGACCTCCCTGGTGGCCGAGGGCCGGGACATGGGTACCGTCATCTTTCCCCAGGCCCGGCCCAAGTTCTTCCTGGACGCCTCCCCCCAGGTGCGCGCCCGGCGGCGCCTCCTCCAGCTCCGGGAGATGGGCAAGCCCGCGGACCTGGAGGAGATCACCGCCTCCATCATCGCCCGCGACCACCAGGACCGCACCCGGGCCGCCGCCCCCCTGGTGGCCGCGCCCGACGCCCTGGTCATCGACACCGGGCCGCTCGGCATCGACCAGGTGTTCGCGGCCATGGCCGCAGCCTGCGGCTAGGCCGGACGATCCGAAACAAAGCAGGGCGATTCGTGAATCGCCCCTACGCAAGAGGGCCAAGCCATATGGCGTTGGTCCAGCTCTCTTCTGTAGGGGCGATTCGTGAATCGCCCTGCTTCCGCTGGTGCGCCGCCTAGGCGGCCTGCAACCGCCCGCCTACTCCTTGGGCCGGATGGTGAGCACCGGGCACTTGGCGGACTTGACCACCTTCTCGGCCACCGAGCCGAAGAGGATGCGGTCAATGCCGGTGCGGCCGTGGGTGCCCATGACCACCAGGTCCGCGCCCTCCTTCTCGGCCAGGGTGATGATCTCTTCGGACGCGTAGCCGGTGGAGACCTTGCCGGTGACCGACGCGCCCGGGAAGTTCTCCTGCAGGAAGGTCTCCATGGTCTTTTCCGCGCCGGTCACGATCTCGCCCACGAAGTTCTCGATGGAGGTGGGGGGAACGTGGAAGCCCACGTACTGGTTCAGGGAGGGCGCGACGTAGAGCACCATGAGCTGAGCCCCGGTGCACTTGGCCAGGCCCAGGGCGTATTCGGCGACCATGGGGCTGTTCTCGGAGAAGTCCACGGCGCAGAGTATCTTCTTCACGCTGAACATGGTGTCCTCCTCTCTGCCGGGCAGCGCCGGCGGCGGGTTTGGCCTCAAGCCCGGGGGCATTGTGGCCGATAGGATGCCATGCGGGGCTTGGCCCGCGTCATTCTTGGATTTCCATGGTGGTTGTACGCGCAGGCGCGGCGGTTCGACAAGGGCTTTTTTCTCGCGTAGACAGCGGACAGTGCCGCGGAGCCCCAGGCAAAATCTTCCGGGCCTGCAAAGTTTAAATGTAGTTATTTAAGATAGATAAAATATCACGCCGGTTGGCAGGCATTTTGCTTACCTTGGGCAAACCACGTTGAGGTGCGCCATGAAGATCAACACCGAACAATTGCGGCCTCTGGAGTCCGACCAGGAATCCAAGGCCCGCCGCGCCGAAAGCGGCGAGGGTTTCGGGGAGCTGCTCTCCCAGGAGCTGGGCGCCCCGGAGGTCGCCCCGGCCTCCGGCCTGCAGCCGCCGGTAGCGCCGCTGTTGCCGCACCAGGTGGCGGCGGCGGGAGGGGTTGCGGCCACTGACGCGAGCACCAAGGCAGGACAGGGGGTCATGGACACGCTGGATACCATCATGGGCGAATGGGAAAACTATGCCTCCCAGATCGCCGCGTCCGGGTCGGGTGACGCGCTGCGCAAGGCGGACGGCGCGCTGTCGAGCATCGAGAGCGACGTGGCCGGGCTGAAGTCCAGCTACCCCGGCCTGGGCAAGGACCATCCCGGCCTCAAGTCGGTGGTGGACGAGATGGAGATTCTGGCCGTGACCGAGCGGATCAAGTTCAACCGGGGGGACTACCTGTAGTCCTCAGGCCGCGGCGAACCCGGAGACCGGGGTGTAGGCCGGCCCGCCCGGGCCCAGCACGCTCCGGTACAGGGTGAAACCCGTCGCGGCGAATTCGGGCCAGGGACGGCCTGCGAGGTCCGCCAGGACCTCGTCCCAGGGATCGGGTTCGGACCATTTGATCCGCGCCAGCGTCAGATGCGCGGAGAAGGGGCGCTCCTCGGCGGGGAAACCCAGCGGCAGGAGCGCCTTTTCTATGGCGGACGCCAGGGCCTCGGCCGCCTCCTGGCCCTGGGCCAAGCCCACCCAGAGCACCCGCGGCTGCCAGCGCCGCCGCCCTCCCTGCACCGGATCGGGCTGCGGCGGGAAGAACCCGCCCGCCCCGGCCCGGGCCGCAAACCCGGCCCAGCGCACCGCGCCCATAGCCGCCACCAGCCGGGGCAGCCGCTCTTCCTCCACGTCGCCCAGGAATTTCAGGGTGAGATGCCAGTTGCCCGGCCGGGTCCAGGAGAGCTTGGAACGCAGCCGCCGCTCCCAGGCCTTGCGCACCTCGGCCAGGCCGTCCTGGTAGGCCGGGGGCAGGGGCAGGGCCGCGAAGCAGCGGACCCCGCTCACGGCAGGACCTCCAGCAGCCGGGCCAGCTCCTCCAGACAGGCGCGCACCGTGGCCGCGCGCACCGCGGCCCGGTCCCCCGGGAACAGGAAGCGCGCGGCCCGCGCCGTGCCCCCCAGGTCCCAGGCCATCCACACCGTGCCCACCGGCTTGTCCAAGCTGCCGCCCCCCGGGCCGGCAATGCCGGACACCGCCACGGCCGCGTCCGCGCCCAGCACCCGCCGCGCGCCCGCGGCCATGCCCCGGGCCGTGGGTTCGCTCAC
>JAEXTU010000421.1 GCA_023453335.1 Pseudomonadota bacterium
GGCCTGGGCGCAGTGGGACGCGGGCCGGCTGGCGGAGTGGGGCGCGGTGCTGGCGGTCTGCCAGACCACGGGCCGCGGCCAGCTGCGCCGGGCCTGGCATTCGCCTCTGGGCAACCTGCACGCGGCCTGGGCTTGGCCCGCGCCGCCCCCGGGATTCATGCATTTCACCCCGCTGGTCGCCGGGCTCCTGGTGGCCGAGGCCCTGGAGCAGCTCGGGGTGCGTCTGGCCATCAAGTGGCCCAACGACCTGCTCCTGGGCGACCGCAAGGTGGGCGGCATCCTGGTGGAGGAACGGGGCGGCCGCACCTTGGTGGGCCTGGGGCTCAACCTGGCCGCGGCGCCGCCCGATGCGGTCCTGCGCGAGGAATGGTCCCAGCCCGCTGCGGATTTTTCCGGCTCTGGACTGGTTCTGGGCCCGCTGCGGCTCATGTTGGCTCTTGAGGATTTTGCGATTGACTGGTATGCGCGCAAAGTTTCACGCGGCAATCCTGCTTCGTTTCCGTCCCTCATCACCGGGCGGCTGGCCTGGGTCGGCCGGGACGTGCTGGTGCACGGCTCGGGTCCTGCCTTCACCGCCACGCTCCGGGGGCTCCTGCCCGACGGCGGGCTGGCCCTGGTGCGCGACGGACTAGAGCTGGCCCTGCACAGCGGAAGCATCAGCGCCGCGCCCGCGAACGGCTCCTAGAGCTGCGGGTCACGAGACGAGTTTTCAAGCGAGGTGCGTTCATGGCCAAGACAGGCGCTTTCGACAAGCCACGGTCCTTCTACGACGTGCTCTCCCTGATCGAGGGCAAGCCCATCCTGGTGGCCAACCGGGGCATCCCGGCGCGGCGGATCGTCCGCTCCATCCGGGAGATGTGCGGGGCGGTGCCCATCCTCACCGTGACCGACGTGGACAAATCCTCGCCGGCCATCGCCGGGGCGCAGGAGCTCCTGCTGTTGGGCGACAACCCCCGGGCCTACCTGGACATCGACCGCATCATCCGCCTGGCCAAGGCCCGCGGGGTGCTGGCCATCCATCCCGGCTGGGGCTTCGCGGCCGAGGACGACACCTTCCCGGAGAAATGCCGGGCCGCGGGCATCCAGTTCATCGGCCCCACCTCCGAGTCCATGCGCCTCTTGGGCAACAAGGTGGAGGTGCGCAAGCTGGCCATCCGCCTGGGCGTGCCGGTGGTGCCCGGGTCCGAGGGCGCAGTGTCCATCCCCGAGGCCCGCGAGGTGGCGGCCGAGTTGGGCTTCCCCATCATGCTCAAGGCCGAGGGCGGCGGCGGCGGCCGCGGCATCTACGAGGTCTTCAAGCCCGAGCAGCTGGCCGACGCCTTTAACAAGGCCAGCGCCATGGCCGCGGCCTCCTTCGGCAACGCCAAGCTCTACGTGGAGAAGCTGCTCACCTCGGTGCGCCACATCGAGATCCAGGTGGTGGCCGACAAGTGGGGCAACGTCTTCGCCTTTGACGAGCGCGACTGCACGGTGCAGCGCAACCACCAGAAGCTGGTGGAGATCACCCCCTCACCCTGGCCGGGCATGACCGTGGGGCTGCGCGAGCAGCTCAAGCAGTACGCTGTGAAGCTGGTCAAGGAGGTGGGCTACTACTCCCTGTGCACCGTGGAGTTCCTGGTGGACGAGAATGGCACGCCCTACCTCATCGAGGTCAACACCCGGCTCCAGGTGGAGCACGGCATCACCGAGTGCCGCTACGGCATCGACCTGGTGGAGGAGCAGATCGCGGTGGCCTTCGGGTCCAAGTTGCGCTTCAATTCCAAGACCATGCGGCCGCTCAATGTGGCCATGCAGTGCCGCATCAACTGCGAGGACCCCCAGAGCCGGTTCTCGCCCAACGCGGGGGTCATCACCCGCTACGTGTCCCCGGGCGGCCCGGGCATCCGTCTGGACTCCTGCATCAGCGCCGGGTACGAGTTCCCCTCCCAGTACGACTCCGCGGCCTCGCTTCTGGTGGCCTACGGCCGCTCCTGGAAGAAGGTCCTGCGCACCACCGAGCGCGCCCTCAAGGAGTATTTCATCAGCGGGGTGAAGACCACCATCCCGTTCCATCTCCAGATCGTGAAGCACCGCCGCTTCCGGGACGGGGAGTACAACACCAACTTCATCGCCAACGCGCCGGAGCTGCTCGACTACGTGGACGAGGAGCCGGAAGCCCTGCGCCTGTCCCGGCTGGCCGCGGAAATCTCGGCCAAGGGGTACAACCCCTACGTGCAGCTGGGCGAATACCGGGGCCGGGCGGACAAGCGCCTGGGCCGCTTCGCCCCGCACCTGCCCCGCATCTACCCCAAGGCCTACCCCTCGCCCTACAAGCGCGGGGACCGCGACGCGGTGCTCGACTATGTGCGGGGGACCCGGGAGAAGGGCCAGGTCCACTTCATGGACACCACCACCCGGGACATCACCCAGTCCAACTCGGGCAACCGCTTCCGACTGGCCGAGGACCGGCTCATCGGCGAGTATCTGGACAACTGCAACTTCTTCTCCCTGGAGAACGGCGGAGGCGCGCACTACCACGTGGCCATGCTGGCCAACATGACCTACCCCTTCACCGAGGCCAAGGAGTGGAACGAGTTCGCGCCCAAGACCCTCAAGCAGATTCTCATCCGCTCCACCAACGTGCTCGGCTACAAGCCCCAGCCCGGCAACCTCATGCGCCGCACCGGGGAGATGATCTGCGAGCACTACGATGTGATCCGCTGCTTCGATTTCCTGAACCACATCGAGAACATGAAGCCCTTCGCCGAGGTGGCGCTGAACTCCCCGGGCAACATCTTCGAGCCGGCCATCTCCCTGTCCTGGGCCGCGGGCTTCGACGTGGCCCACTACCTGGAGGTCACCGAGGAGATCCTGGCGGTCTGCGCCAAGGCCGCGGGGGTATCCAAGAAGAAGGTCCAGCGGATGATCACCCTGGGCCTCAAGGACATGGCCGGGGTCTGCCCGCCGCACTTCATGCGCGAGTTGGTCACCTCCCTGCGCAAGAAGTACCCCGAACTCATCCTGCACTACCACCGCCACTACACCGACGGCCTGTTCGTGCCCGCGGTGGGCGCCGCGGCCCAGGCCGGTGCGCACATCGTGGACACCGCTATCGGGGCCAGCGTGCGCTGGTACGGCCAGGGCGAGGTGCTCTCCACTGCGGCCTACATGGAGCAGGAGTTCGGGCTCACCAACGTCCTGAACAAGGACGTGATCCGGCACTGCAACTTTGCGCTCAAGCAGATCATGCCCTACTACGACCGCTACACCGCGCCGTATTTCCGGGGCATCGACTACGACGTGGTGGAGCACGGCATGCCCGGCGGCGCCACCTCGTCCTCCCAGGAGGGGGCGCTCAAGCAGGGGTACATCCACCTCCTGCCCTTCATGCTCCACTTCCTGGCCGGCACCCGCAAGATCGTGCGCTACCATGACGTGACCCCCGGCTCCCAGATCACCTGGAACACCGCTTTCCTGGCGGTGACCGGGGCCTTCAAGCGGGGCGGGGAGCGCGAGGTGCGGGAGATGCTGGACGTGCTCGACTACATCACCAAGACCCCGGAGAAGGACCTGACCGCCAACCTGAAGAAGGCGCGGCTGGACCTCTACCGGGACTCCAACGACGCCTTTCGCAACCTGCTCCTGGGAAAGTACGGCCGGCTGCCACTTGGCTTCCCGCCGGACTGGGTCTACGAGAGCGCCTTCGGCCCGGACTACCGCAAGGCCCTGGCCGAGCGCACCGAGTCCTCGCCGCTCTCCGCGCTACGGGACATCGACATGGATGCGGAGCGCGCCTCCCTGCGCGCCCACCTGCACCGGGACCCCACCGAGGAGGAGTTCGTCAACTACCTGAACCACCCGGGCGACGCGCTCAAGACCATCGCCTTCCAAGCCAAGTTCGGCGACCCCAACAACCTGCCCCTGGACGTGTGGTTCGAGGGACTGGTGCCCGGGGTGGAGATGGGCTTTGCCGATTCCCAGGGCAAGCCGCACCACATGACCATCGCCCATATCTCCCAGGTCGATGCCGCAGGGGTCAGCACCGTGACCTACACCCTGGACTCGGAGACCCTGCGCCATGCGGTCAAGGTGGCCGAGCCCAAGACCGGCAAGGCCGCGGGCGGGGAGATGGCCGACCCGGCCAACGCCTTCCACGTGGCCGCTCCGTCCAACGGCGACCTGTGGATCATGTACGTGGCCGTGGGCGACGTGGTGAAGGTCGGCGAGGAGCTGTTCAACATCTCCATCATGAAGCAGGAGAAGGCGGTGGGCGCGCCGGTGGACGGCGTGGTGCGCCGGGTGCTCAAGCACGCCGACTACCAGCAGGACAAGAAGATGGTCCCGGTCAAGGAAGGGGAGCTCCTGGTGGAATTGGCCCCCATCCCGCGCACCTGCGGGACCTGCGGCCATCCGGTGATGGAGAGCTACGCCTTCTGCCCGGACTGCGGCCAGAGGCTGTAGGGCGCCGCCATGGTTACGGGTATTTGACGGAGGCCGCCCGCACGGGATAAACAGGAATGCTCGGCCCGGAGCCGTACAGGTGATCCGTCCGGGCCGTGGTCAAAAACCGACGGCGGCCGCCACAGGCATCGGGGGATGCGGCCGTTCGAGGATAGAGCCCCGCCACGCCGTTCTGCAAGGAGGAACGAATGGCCAAGACCGAGAAGAAGAGCGCCGGCAAGAAGCCCGCGGCCAAGGCCGCGGACACGCCCGCCCAGGGCGCAGCCACGGGCGCGGCCCAGGCCGCCCACGTGGGGGCCAAGGCTCCCGCCGGCAAGCAGGCGCTCATGATGCTGCTGGTGCTGGCCGGCGCCGACATCGTCGCCATCGGCGAGGACGCCGAGCTGGTGGTCGGCGGCAAGAACTACAACACCGCCATCATCAGCCAGGTGCATGGAATTCGCGCCCCGCAGTTCCGGGCCATCTCCTCCATCGCCTTCCACAAGCTCCTGGACGAAACCAGGGTCAACGCGGCCTTGATCCGGGCCACCGTGGACCGGGAATACAACAGCATCGACTGGAACGACGCCGAGGTCAACAACGACCCTGAATATTTGAAGAAATTCGTGCGGCGCATTGCCGACAAGGTCAAGGAGACCGCGGAAAAGGGCACCCTGGTCAAGCTGCGCACCTTCGTGAACAACGTGGTGGAGGGCTTCGCCACCTCGCCCGAAGGCATCGACCAGTTGCGCAAGCGCTCGGTGCTGGTGCAGTCGGCCATCCTCTCGGTGGATCTGCCCAAGATCGTCGAGGACGCGGTGCGCGGGGCCTACGACGCCATCTGCAAGGAAGCCGGGGTGGAGGACGTGCCCGTGGCGGTGCGCTCCTCGGCCGCGGGCGAGGACAGCCGCAAGAAGGCCTTCGCCGGCCTGCAGGACACCTACCTGAACATCGTGGGCGAGAGCCGGGTGGTGGAGGCCTACCAGTGGGACTGCGCCTCGGCCTACAACCTGCGCTCCATGACCTACCGCCGCGAGGCCATCCTGGACGCCATCGCCCTGGCCGAGCGCACCGGCGACGAGAACATCGCGGTCAAGGCCAAGGAAGAGTGGGCCATCGAGAACACCTCCTTGTCCGTGTGCATCATGCGCATGATCAACCCGGTGATCTCGGGCACCGCCTTCTCCGCGGACACCGCCACCGGCTGTCGGGGCACCGACCGTAAGGACCTGGTGTCCATCGACGCGTCCTACGGCCTGGGCGAGGCGGTGGTGGGCGGCATGGTCACCCCGGACAAGTTCTACGTATTCCAGCGCGATGACGGCCCCGAGGTGGTCATCCGCTTCATGGGCTTCAAGGACAAGAAGATCGTCTACGACCTGCGCGGCGGCACCAAGCTGGTGAAGGTCGACGAGGTCGAGGCCTACCACTGGTCCCTGTCCCTGGCCCAGGCCGAGGAGGTCGCCAAGGGCGTACGGGCAATCTCCAGGGCCTACGGCGGCATGATCATGGACACCGAGTTCTGCATCGACCAGTCCGATAGGCTTTGGTTCGTGCAGGCCCGGCCCGAAACCCGCTGGAACGAGGAGTTCGAGGACCACCCGTCGGTGATCTTTATGCGCCGGCGCGAGGTGGACAAGGCCGCCCTGGCCGGGGCCGACGTGGTCATCGAGGGCAACGGCGCGTCGCGCGGCGCGGGCCAGGGCACCGTGAAGTACCTGCGCTCCGCCCTGGAGCTCAACAAGATCAACAAGGGCGACATCCTGGCCGCCGAGCGCACCGACCCGGACATGGTGCCGGGCATGCGCATCGCCTCGGCCATCCTGGCCGACGTGGGCGGCGACACCTCGCACGCGGCCATCACCTCCCGCGAGCTGGGCATCCCCGCGGTCATCGGCATCCAGCGCCTGGAGGCCCTGCGCAACCTGGACGGCCAGGAAGTGACCGTGGACGGTTCCCGGGGCGAGGTCTACCGCGGCCTGCTGCCCCTGGTGGAGGTGGGCGGCGAGATCGACACCGCCAAGCTGCCCGCCACCGCCACCAAGGTGGGCCTCATCCTGGCCGACGTGGGCCAGGCCCTGTTCCTGTCCCGGCTGCGCAACGTGCCCGACTTCGAGATCGGCCTCTTGCGCGCCGAGTTCATGCTGGGCAACATCGCGGTGCACCCCATGGCCCTGGAGGCCTACGCCAGCGGCCAGCTCGAGGTGCTGGTGCGGCGCAAGCTGCGTGAGCTGGACGCCCGGCTCACCAAGGTGGTCAAGCGCCAGCTGGACGCCGGGGTACGCACCCTGGACTTCAAGCTGCGCGAGTACGTGGGGGTGTTCACCGGCCTGACCCGGGAGATCAAGGCCCTGTCCGAGGGCGAGAACACCCGGCCCACCGACGAGGTGCTGGCCGTGCACCGCCGGCTGCGCGAGCTGGACAAGCAGCTGGACAACCACCTGGACATGGCCACCCGCCGCCTGGACGTGCTCAAGACCTCCGAGGACCTGGAGGCCCACGCCGCGGTCATCTTCGGCTACACCGAGAACCTGGAGCAGCACGCGGGCAACGACACCGCCAGCATCCAGCGCCGGCAGGAGATCGAGCAGCGCATCCGCGAGCACGTGGACCAGGTCAAGGACGACCCCTTTGTCCAGGAGACCCTGCGCAAGATCAAGGCCATGCGGTCCGAGGTGGCACAGCAGGTGGGGCTCATGCGGGAGATCGACGAGGTCCGCACCCTGCCCGAGCGCATCCGCGAGCTCATCCGCTCCCGGGGCTACCGCACCGGCAAGGAGCACTACGTCCAGACCCTGTCCCAGAACCTGGCCCTGTTCGCCATGGCCTTCTACGGCAAGGACATCGTCTACCGGACCACGGACTTCAAGTCCAACGAGTACCGCAACCTCATGGGCGGCAGCCTGTTCGAGGCGCACGAGGACAACCCCATGCTCGGCTACCGGGGCGTGTCCCGCAACATCCACGACTGGGAGATCGAGGCCTTCAAGATGGCCCGGGGCGTGTTCGGCGGCAAGAACCTCCAGATCATGCTGCCCTTCGTGCGCACCCTGGAGGAGGCCCGCAGCATGAAGCGCTACCTGGAGCAGGTGCACAAGCTGCGCTCCGGGGTGGACGGGCTCAAGATGATCCTCATGGCCGAGATCCCGTCCAACGCCATCCTGGCCAAGCAGTTCATCGAGGAGTTCGACGGCTTCTCCATCGGCTCCAACGACATGACCCAGATGGTGCTGGCCACCGACCGCGACAACTCGCGGCTGCAGCACATCTACGACGAGGAGGACCCGGCCGTGGTCTGGGCCATCCTGGTCACCATCTTCACCGGCACCCGGGTCGGCAAGAAGGTGGGCTTCTGTGGCCAGGGCGTGTCCAACTCGGTGATCCTGCGCGGCCTGGTGGCCATCGCCGGCATCGTGTCCGCCTCGGTGGTGCCCGACACCTACCACCAGACCAAGCTGGACATGGCCGCGGTGGAGGGCCTCAAGATCCCCCTGGCGAAGCTGGGGACCTGGCTCAAGGACAAGCACCTGGAGCGGCTGGTGGAGCTGCTCAAGGAGAACAGCTACGAGCATATCCTTAAGAAGTACAACTCCGCCAAGGACCTCATGGAGTGGTACGAGGGCGAGCTGGCCCGCTTCAGCGAGCAGCTGCGCGAGAACCTGGAGGCCGGCAAGGAGGAGTTCTACCGCCAGGAGATGGAGCGCTTCCGCGCCATCTTCCACAAGCCGGTGATCTACGCCTCCTGGGACTGGGAGAGCACGGTGCAGGACGCCCTGCACCAGGCCGGCTTCGCCACCTACGAGGACCAGGTCAAGGCCATGGAGGCCCAGCGCAAGAAGAAGTGGTAGGCGCTTTGCCGACGATGCACACGAAAAAGGGCGGCCCTGCGGGGCCGCCCTTTTTCGTGTGCGGGTCAGCCCAGGGGCCTGCTGGCCGGCGGCAGGCGCAGGGCCAGGTACACGGCCAGGGCGGTGAGCAGGGCGGAGAGGGTGTAGGCCGGCCGGAAGGAGCCCAGGGCGTCGGCCAGGATGCCGGCCAGGGCCGGGCCGGCCACCTGGCCCGCGGCCAGGATGAAGGTGACGAAGGCGAAGCCCCCGGCCATGCGGGCCAGGCCCAGGCGGTCGGCCACCAGGGCGGACATGATGGTGGGCACGCTCCAGGCGGCCAGGCCGTAGAAGCCCACGGACAGGTACAGGGCCCAGGCGCCGCCGCCCAGGCCGGCCAGGAGGTAGGCCGTGGTCTGCATGGCGAAGGCCGCGGCCAGGCCCGGCCGGCGGCCGTAGCGGTCCGAGAGCTTGCCGAAGAGCGGGCCGGAGAACAGGCCGAACAGGCCCACGCAGGACCAGAACCGGCCGGCCACGGCCTGGGGGACGGCGAACTCGTCCACCAGGGTGGTGACGAAGAAGGTGCCGTAGATGATGTAGGTGAACCCGAACAGGGCGTACACCAGGCCCAGGCGAACCAGGAAGGCCCGCTCCCGGGCCGGAACCGAGGGCGGCGGCGCAGGGGCGGGCGGAGCGGCGGCATCCTGGCCGGCCGCACCTACCGGGGCCAGGCCCATGACCCCGGGGTTCTCCTTGAGCACCAGCCAGGCCGCCAGCAGGGCCGCGCCCACCAGTCCGGCCAGGATGACCCAGCCCCAGCGCCAGTCGTGGGCGGCCACCACCGCGGGAACCAGGAGGCCCGAGGCCACCACGCCCAGTCCGTTGCCGGCGATGGTCAGGCCGGTGGCCAGGCCGCGCAGCGGCTTGGCGAACCAGGCCGAGATCAGGGCCATCATGGAGATGTTGGCCGCGCCCGAGCCCATCCCGGTCACGGTGTAGGCCGTCAGCGCCGCCACGTAGGTCCCGGCCAAGCCCAGGCCGGCCATGGTGGCGGCGATGGCGGCCAGGCCGAGGAGGATGGCGCGTACGTGCCCCAGCCGTCGGGACAGGCGGGGGGCCGCGGCCACCATGGCCAGGTAGCCCAGGAAATAGCCGGTGCTCACGTAGCCGCGCTGGGCGTAGGACAGGTCCAGGCCGGCGGCCATGGAGGGCAGGAGGATGCCGAAGGCGAAGCGGGCCAAGCCCAGGGCCGCGAACATCACCAGGCAGCCGGCCGCGGCCACGGCCCAGCCGTAGTGAAGGCCCCGGGGCCGGGCAGGGGAGGTGGGGGACGCGCTCATGCTGCGGCGTACCCTGCCGTTTTCGGGCCCGGCCGTAAAGCCTCGGGAAATGAAAAGGGCGGCCCCGGGGGGGGCCGCCCTGTGCGCGCAAGGGGGGGCTAGTTGGCGGGCTGAGCCTTGGGCGCGGCCTTGGCCAGGGCCAGCTTCTCGTCCAGGTTGTCCTTGATCCAGTGCGGGTCGAACCACTCGATGGGCTGCACCGCCTCGCCGGAGATCAGCACGCCGAAGTGCAGGTGGTCGCCGCCGGCCAGGCCGGTGGTCCCGGTGCGGCCGATGGCGTTGCCCTTGAACACCATCTGGCCCTCGTTCACGTCGATGCGCGACATGTGGCCGTACAGGGACATGAGCCCCAGGCCGTGGTCGATGACCACCGCGTTGCCGTAGATGCCCACGTAGCCGGCCTTGACCACCTTGCCGTCGGCCGCGGCCGGCACCTCGTCGG
>JAEXTU010000423.1 GCA_023453335.1 Pseudomonadota bacterium
GCCCCAGGTCATCTGCTACGAGCGGGCCGACGACGCGGGCTTCGGCGTGTCCGGCATCGTCACCCGGGCGCGGGCCATCAAGGCCTCGTTCCCGGACCTGGACCCAGCCTCCATCCCCCTGGCCGCCAAGGTCTCGGCCGAGAAGACCGTCTATCTCCTGGACCCGATGGGCGCGAGCCGCCGGCCCCTGCCCCTGCGCCTGGCCGACCTGGCCCTAGGCACCTTTGCCAGGCACTCCGCCTTCGAGCTGCCCTTCACCCCCGGCTTCATGAACAAGCACGACGGCTGGGTCCTCTCCATGGGCCAGTTCATGAGCTTCGTGGCCGGCGAGGCCATGGACACCGGCCTGGCCCAGGTCTGGCCCTCCACCCCGGTGGCCTCGGCCCTGGTGGAGGAGGGCAGGGTGGTGGGCGTGCGCCTGTGCGACCAGGGCGTGGACAAGAAGGGCAACCCCGAGGCCGCGTTCATGCCCGGCATGGACGTGAAGGCCGCGCTCACCGTGGTGGGCGACGGGCCGGTGGGGCCGGTGGGCCAGAGCCTGGACAAGGCCTTCGGCCTGCCCGCCGGCAACCACCAGCGGGAATGGGCCGTGGGCATGAAGATGGTGGTGGACCTGCCGCCCTCCTGCGACCTAGCCCCCGGCACCGTGCTGCACACCCTGGGCTATCCCGAGCCCGAGATCTTCGGCTTCCTGTACGTCTACCCGGACCGGGTGGCGTCGCTGGGCATCTTCGTGCCCTCCTGGTTCGACGCCCCGGCCCGCACCGCCTACCTCTATCTCCAGCACTGGATGCGCCATCCCTACCTGTGGCGCTGGCTGGAGGGCGGCTCCATGCGCTCCTGGGGGGCCAAGTCCCTGCAGGAGTCCGGCCGCCGGGGTGAGCCCGTGCTCTGCGGCGACGGCTTTGCCCGCATCGGCGAGGGCTCGGGCACCACCAACGTGCTCACCGGCTCGGGCGTGGACGAGGCCTGGGCCACCGGCACCCAGCTGGGCGAGTCCGTGCTCCAGCTCCTGCGCGAGGGCCGGTCCTTCACCAAGGCCAACCTGGAGTCCACCTACCTGCGCCGCCGCCGCGAGTCCTGGGTAGAGGCCGAGGCCAAGATCGCCGAGAAGTCCCGCGACGGCTTCACCCGCGGCGTGGTGCAGGGCCTCATCGGCATGGCCGTGTCCGGGTTCACCCGCGGGCTCGTCAACTGGCCCGCGGCCTCCAAGCGGCCCTGGGAGCGCATTCCCTCCATCGAGGGCTACTACGCCGGCCGCATCACCCGGCAGGAGATCGCCCGCATCCGCGAGGAGTGCCAGGCCAAGGGCCGGCCCCTGCACCCCGAGCTCATGGCCCGGGTGGGTTGGCCGGAGATTCCCTACGACGGCAAGCTGCTCATGTCCCACCAGGACGCCCTGCTCATGGGCGGCAAGGTGCAGGCCAACCCCGGCTACGCGGACCACGTGCTCTTCAAGAACCCTGCGGCCTGCGAGGCGTGCAAGGAGAAGGTCTGCATCGAGATGTGCTCGGGCCAGGCCATCACCACCAATCCCGAGGGCGGGGTGCCCCTGTTCGACCGGGAGAAGTGCGTGCACTGCGGGGCCTGCCTCTGGAACTGCTCCAAGCCCGACGCCACCGACCCGGAAAAGACCAACGTCGACTTTAAGGCTGGTTCTGGCGGCCTGCATTCCGCCGAGAACTAGCCGAACTGTCCAAGGAGGCTGAATATGTCAGGATTCCACATCGTGGTCTGCGGGAGCATCGTGCCTGACCCGTTGCAGACCCTTGAGCCGTTGCAGGGTCCCGCGGGTTGGGGCCTGAAGAACGAGATGATGCTGCCCGCGGTCCTGGACCCCTGGGCGGGCCATGCCCTGTTCGAGGCCGCCAACCTGGCCAAGAACACGCCGGGCTCCAAGGTCTGGCTGGTGTCCATGGGCCCCAAGGCCAAGCTGCAGCAGGTGATGATGACCATCGGCCAGAAGGCCGCCTTCGAGCTGGTGGTGCTGGACGGTCCGGCCGGCGGGTTCACCGACGCGTCCGAGGCGGCGGCCGAGTTGGCTGCAGCGATTGACGCTATCCCCGGGCTGGACAAGACCAAGCTGCTGCTCTTCGGCGGCTGGATGTCCGCCTCCCGCGGCGCGGGCGCCACCATGCAGATGATCGGCGAGCGCCTGGGCGTGGCCGAGCAGTTCCAGGGCGTGGACGAACTGAAGGTCAACGCCGACGGCACGCTTACGATCAAGGAACGCGTCGAGGCCGGGGCCTACCAGGTGTCGGTGGTGGCCGGTCCGCCCGCGGTGCTGGGCTGGGCCACGGGCAACCTGCCCGAGCCGCCCAACAACCCCCAGGTGGGCATGCAGAACATGCGGCTCATCATGCCCGCCCTGCAGAAGGCCAAACCGGCCAAGGTGGGGGCCGAGGGCGTGGCCTTCAAGGCCGTGGAGCTGCCCAAGCAGCGCCGCGAGACCAAGGTGCTCAAGGACCTGCCGGTGGACCAGATCGCGGCCGAGATCCTGGCCTGGATCAAGGCGTAGGAGGGAGCCATGGAAAAGATACTCTTCCTTGCCCATGTGGAGGCCGACGGCTCCCTGGCCAAGTCCCATCTGGAGGCCCTGTCTGGGGCCAAGGTCCTGGCCGACGGCCTGGCCGCCGAGCTGGCCGTGGGCCTGGTGGGCGCGGACTGCGCCGCTGCGGCCAACCTGATCGCGTCCTGCGGGGCCAAGGCCTTCCTGGCGGTGTCCGGGGCCGAGTTCGCGGCCTCGCGCTACGCCACGGACTGCGCGGCCCTGACCGCCCTGGCCCAGGCCGCCGGCGCGACCATCATCGTGGCCGCGGCCACCTCGCGCTTCTCCCGGGTGCTGCCCGGGGTGGCGCACCGGCTGGGCGGCAAGATCGACACCCAGGCCACCGGCCTGGCCGCCGAGGGCGGGGCCCCGGCCATCAGCCGCTGGTACTACCGGCAGCGCATGGTGGCGTCCCTGACCCGCACCCAACGGCCCTGGGTGGTTTCGGTGGCCCCCTGCTGCTTCCTGCCCTGGGAGGGCGAGGTCGGTTCGGCGTCCGTGCAGGCGGTGTCCGCGGACGCAGCGACCCGCACCACGGTCCAGGGCCTGGAGTCGCCCTCCGCGGACCAGCAGACCATCCGCCCGGATGCCGAGCTGCTCTTCGTGGCCGGCGCGGGCTGGATGAAGAAGCAGGCCGACGGCGCAGCCCACGTGAAGGAGGCCGAGGGCCTCATCAAAGGGTTCCTGGACAAGACCAAGGCCAGCCTGGGCTCGTCCAAGTCCCTGGTGGACGTGAGCGGCGAGGGCGGCGAGGTCATCAGCTTCCTGTCCCACCTGCACCAGGTGGGCCAGACCGGGGCCACCCCGCGGCACAAGAAGGGCCTGGCCACCTGCTGCCACGGCGAGGAGCCGCACGTGGTGGGCTGGCGCTTCATCAACGAGCGCCGTGCCGTGAACCTGGACGCCAACTGCGGCTGGGCTCAGGGCAAGGCCGACGTCCTCTACGTGGCCGACGCCTTCGCGGTGGTGAAGAAGCTCAACGAGTTGTTGGGCGCGTAGACCGATTTTCCAGACAAGCCAGTGCCCCCGGGGAGGTGACCCCCCGGGGGCTTTTTTGTGAACAAATGGGCACGGCTTCCCATTCCCGCCCCTTTGTTCTACGAATCCTGGACAATCCGCCTTTCCCCGCGAGGTTTTCCATGTCCCGCGCCTTCATCCCCCGCGAACACGATGCCTGCGCCATCATCGCCTACGTGGACAAGAGGGGAATCCCCAGCCACGCCAACATCTTCAAGACCATCGCCGGGCTCAAGCACATGGCCCACCGCTCCGGCGACATCTGGGACGAGGGCGACGGCTGCGGCATCATGACCGACATCCCCCGCGAGGTATGGGGCTGCCGCCTGGAGGAGGCCGGCCTGTCCCGCCACCTGGCGGACAGCCGCCGCTTCTTTGTGGGCCATTTCCTGCTCCCCTTCGGTTTGCGCCCCCGCGCCGCGGCGGTCATGGCCGCGGTGCGCCGGGTGCTGGCCGGGCACGGCGCGGACCTGCTCCTGGAGCTGGCCGGCGCAACCAACGACGCGGAGCTCGGCCCCCGCGCCCGGGCCGAGGCCCCCCTGTTCTGGCAGGTGGCGGGCATGCTCCCGGCCGCCGACGCCGCGGCCGCAGGCCGCACCCTGTTCGCCGCCAGCCTGGACATGGAGGCGGCCGAGCCCGGCCTGCACGTGGCCTCGCTCTCCACCGACATGGCGGTCTTCAAGGTGCGCGGCACCCCGGACCTGCTGCCCCGCGTGTACCCCGAGCTCACCGACGAGCGCACCCGCTCGGCCGTGACCCTGGGGCACAGCCGCTATTCCACCAATACCCTGCCCACGGTGGAGCGGGCCCAGCCCTTCTCCCTGCTGGGGCACAACGGCGAGATCAACACCATCGAGCGGCTGCGTTCCACGGCCCGGACCCTGGGCATCCCGACCGTGCCCGGCGGCTCCGACTCCCAGGACCTGGATCGCATCCTGTCCGGCCTCATCCACCAGCACGGGTTCGACCCCCTGGAGGCCCTGTGTATGGTCTTCCCGGCAGTGCACTCCGAGGTGGCCGCCTACGGCCAGGAGCTGCGCGAGGTCTACGACTTCTACCGCTGGTTCTTCCCGCCCTCGGCCCAGGGCCCGGCCGCGGTGGTGCTGCGCTCGGGCGACGTGGTCATGGGCAGCGTGGACGCCCTGGGCCTGCGCCCCCTGTGGTTCGCCGAGAGCAACGAGGACTACGTGCTCTCCTCGGAAAAGGGGGTGGTGGACCTCAAGCATACGGTGGACGACCCCCGGCCCCTGGCCCCGGGCGAGAAGCTGGCCATTTTGACGGGACATGGGAGGCGGGCCGAGGCCTTCGAGTTCGGCAGCGTGCAGAAGCGCCTGGTGCGCCTGCTGCGCAGCCGCGGCCGGGTGCGCGCCCTGTTGCCCTCCCTGTACCGGGAGATTCCCGCGCCCCTGGACCAGGACGGCCAGCCCGGGCCGCAGTCCCTGCTCCTGGCCGAGTACCTGGACGATCCCGCGGCCTGCTGCGCCTTTTCCGGCCTGGCCACCGAGACCATGCTCGGGGCTCTCGGCTGGCAGCGCTACGACCTGGACATGCGCAAGGCCGTGGCCGAGTCCGGAAAGGCGGTGATCGGCTCCATGGGCCACCAAGGGCCGCTGGCCTGCCTGCAGCGGGAATCCCTGCCCAACATCTCGGAATTCTTCAAGGAGATGGTGGCAGTGGTGACCAACCCGGCCATCGACCGGGAGCGCGAGGCCGACCATTTCTCCACCCGCGCCACCCTGGGCGCGCGGCCCGACGCCGAGGGTAGCGCCACCCCGCCGCCTCTTGCGCTGGAACTGGCCTCCCCACTGCTCCTGGGCGGCTGCCTGGACCAGGCCGCCCTGGACAACCGCACCCTGCACGACCTGGCCGCGGAGTTCGGGGCCTGCACCCTGGACGACGTGGTCTCCTTCTTCAGCGCCGGCCGCCGCGACCTGACCCGGGTGGCCTTCCTGGACGCCACCTTCCTGCCCGACGCCGGCCTGGCCGGCCGCCTGGAGGCCCTGTGCGCCGAGGCCGCGGCCGCGGTGCAGGCCGGGGCCATGCTGCTGGTCCTGGACGACTCCAAGTCCTTCCGGGAGGGCCGGGTGTACGTGGACCCGGCCCTGGCCGTGGCCCGGGTGGCGGGCAGCCTGGAGCAGGCCGGCCTGCGCCGCCGCGCCGGCCTGGTGGTGCGCTCCGGGGCCATCCGCAACCTGCACGACGTCATGTTCCTGCTGGGCCTGGGCGCGGACGCGCTCAACCCCTACCTCATCTGGCGCACGGCGCGCAGCTATGCCAGCGACCGCCTGCCTGTGGAAAAGGCCCTGCGCAACACCCTCAAGGTGCTCCAGGAGGGCATGGAAAAGGTCATGTCCACCATGGGCATCCACGAGCTGTGCGGCTACGGCCGCATCTTCGCCGGGATCGGCCTGGCCCCGGACCTGGCCGGGGCCTTTGCCTGCGCCAATTTCGTGGCCTCGGACCGGGTCGGCCTGTCCCTGGCCCGGCTGGAGGACCTGGGCCGCCGCTGCCTGGAGCGCGCGGCCTCGGGCCAGGAATTGCCCCTCTGGAAGGACGAGCCGCGCAACGTGCGGGTGGCCAAGGTGCTGCGCGCCGCGGCCACCGGCGAGATCGGCCACCGGGAGATGGCCAAGCGCATGGCCGAGCTGGACGCGGAGCGGCCGGTGGCCCTGCGCCACCTGCTCGGGTTCCGCACCGCGCCCAAGGCCAAGCGCCCGGATCGCGGGCGTGTGGACATATCCGTGGGGGCGCACGCCATGCCCGTGCTCATCGCGGCCATGAGCTTCGGGTCCCAGGGCGAGAACTCCTTCCGCGCCTATGCCGAGGCCGCCCGGCGCTGCAACATCGTGGCCATGAACGGCGAGGGCGGCGAGATCCCGGACATGCTGGGCCAGTACCGCGCCAACCGCGGCCAGCAGATCGCCTCGGGCCGGTTCGGGGTGTCCATGGACTTCCTGAACTCGGCCGACTTCCTGGAGATCAAGGTCGGCCAGGGGGCCAAGCCCGGGGAGGGCGGCCACCTGCCCGGGGCCAAGGTCACGGCCATGGTGGCCCAGGCCCGGCACTGCAAGCCGGGCATCGCGCTCATCTCGCCCTCCAACCACCACGACATCTACTCGATCGAGGATTTGCATCAGATCATCACCGAGTTGAAGACCGCCAACCCGCGGGCCAAGGTCTCGGTGAAGATCCCCATCACCGCAGGGGTGGGCACCATCGCCGTAGGCGTGGCCAAGGCCGGGGCGGACATCGTGAATCTCTCGGGCTTCGACGGCGGCACCGGCGCGGCGAGGGAGCACTCCAAGAAGTACGTGGGCCTGCCCGCGGAGATCGGGGTGGCCGAGGCTCACCGCGCCCTGGAGGAATCCTGCCTGCGCTGGCAGGTGGAGCTGTGGTGCGACGGCGGCATGCGCACCGCGGCCGACGTGGTGAAGATGGTGCTGCTCGGGGCCAACCGGGTGGGCATGGGCACCCTGGCCCTCATGGGCGTGGGCTGCATCGCCTGCCGCCGCTGCCACCTGGACACCTGCCCCCGCGGCATCTCCACCCAGCTGCGCACCAGGGCCGAGGCCGAGGCCCGCGGGGTGAAGGGGTTCGTCCCCCTGGACCGGGGGGCCGAGGTGGAGAACCTCACCCGGCTGTTGGGCTACGTGGGCGAGGAGATCCGGACGTTGGTGGCCGACTTGGGCCAGGAGCGGCTCGCGGACCTAGTGGGCCGCAGCGACCTCTTGGTGCAGGCGGCCTCAGCCGACCTGGTGGACCTTTCCGGCCTCCTGGCCCGCGAGACCCCCAAGGACGCGGCCTGCGAGGTGGTCTTCACCCGGCAGATCGCGCGCAAGCCCCTCAACTACCTGACCAAGCTGGTCTCGGACCTGGCCATGGAGCGCTTCCGCGCGGGCAGCGCCACGGTGCGCTACTCCGACGAGGAGGTGGGCAGCACCGACCGCGCCCTGGGCACCTACCTGGCCGGGGCCGCGGCCCGGGAGTTCGGGCCGGAGGCGGGCCAGCGCGCGGTGATCCGGCTGGCCTCCAGCGTGCCCGGCAACGGGCTCTTCGCCTTCGGGTCCCGGGTGCTCGATCTGGTGGTGGACGGCGGGGCCCAGGACGGCACGGCCAAGGGCGCCAGCGGCGGCACGCTGGCGGTGCTTAAGGGCGTGAACCTGGACGGGGTGCGGGTGGACGGCTCCACGGGCAAGAGCTTCGCCTATGGGGCGCTGGGGGGGAGCTTCCTGGTGCAGAACTGCGCCGACTCCCGGGCCTGCATCCGCATGTCCGGCGCGGACGCGGTGTTCGGCGGCCGCATCACCGCCCCGGTGCGCGACCACGAGGGCAACCTGGCCTGCCGGGCGCATTTGAAGGGTTTCGCCTTCGAGTACATGACCGGCGGCCGGGTGGTGGTGCTGGGCGACCCCGGCCCCTGGATCTGCGCGGGCATGACCGGCGGGGTGGTGTACCAGTGTCTGTATCCCGAGCACGGCTTCACCAGGGAGAGCGTGCGCCGCCGCCTCGCCCGGTTCGCGGCCGTGGACCTGCGGCCCCTGTCCGGGCTGGGCAAGGCCGACCTGGACGAGCTGCTCGGGGCCTACCTGGCCGCCCTGCGCGCCAACAACCAGCCCGCCGAGGCCGCCGCGGTCTCGGCCCTCCTGGACCAGGCCGAGGACCGCTTCCTCATGCTGGTGCCCAAGGCCCTGCCTCCGCACCAGGAGTGAGGGGGGAGCCGTTTCGCCCTTGCCCTCCGGCCTGAGCCGGAGTAGGGCAGGGGCGACGGTGCGCGAGATGGGTATGAACCGGCGGCAGTTCCTGGGCCTCATGGCCCTGGCCCCCGCGGCCCTGGCCGTGGATGCGGTGGGTTTCGCCCCGCGGGACCTGGAGGTGGTGCTGCGGGAGGTCTGGGTGCCCGGCCTGCCCCCGGAGCGCGAGGGCCTGCGCGTGGGCGTGCTCTCGGATTTTCACGCCGGCCACGTCTCCCTGGACCTGGCCCGGGACGCGGTGGAGCTCATGGCGGCCCAGGCCCCGGACCTGGTCTGCTTGCCCGGGGACCTGGTGCACGGCGATCCCAAGGAGGTGGCCGGGCCCCTGGCCGAAATCCTCGGGACCCTGAAGCCGCCCCTGGGCGTGGTGGCCAGCCCGGGCAACCACGACCACTGGAGCCGGGCCATCTCTCGGCTACGCTCCGAACTGGGGCAGCGGGGCATCCCCTTGCTCATCAACGCCGCCCACGCCGTGGATTCCGGGCTCTGGGTGGCCGGGCTGGACGACCCCTGGTCCGGCCGGCCGCATGCCCCCGCGGCCCTGGCCCACATCCCGGAGGGGGATTTTACCCTGCTCCTGTGCCACGCCCCGGACTACGCCGACCACTTGGCCGGGCACCCCTACCGGATTCCCCTTCAGCTCTCGGGCCACTCCCACGGCGGCCAGGTGGTCCTGCCCCTCCTGGGCGCGGTCAAGCTGCCGCCCCTGGGCCGCAAGTACCACACGGGGCTCTACCGCATCGCGGGAACCGACCGGCAGGTCTACACCACCCGCGGGGTGGGGCACACCCTGCCCATCCGCCTCAACTGCCCCCCCGAAGTCACGGTCCTCACCCTGCGGCCGGCGTAAGCCCACGGGCCGCTATTCCCGGCCCAGCACCTCGGCGCACAGCTCCATGAACCGGCTCAGGGCCGGCGAACACCAGCGGTCCGCGTGCCAGATCATGAGGGCCGCGGCCTCGGCCACCACCTCCCCGGGGCCGTCGCCGGCCTCCGGCGCGAATCCGGCCCAGGGCAGGGTCCGCAGGCTGCCCGCGGCCAGTTCCCGGGCGATGGACACCCGCGGGCAGAGAGTCAGGCCCAGGCCCCGGCAGAGGCAGGCGCGCAAGCTGGGCATCGAAGAGAACTCCAGCATCCGGGGCCGGACGCGGCAGGCTTCGAGCGACCGCTCGAAGGACTTGAAGTAGCTTCAGTCGGTGCGCGGCCGCAGCACCGTGCGGCCTGCCAGGTCCCCGGGGGCCACGGCTGCGGCCGTGGCCAGGGGATGCCCGGGCGCGGCGGCCAGGACCAGGGGCTCGGTGCGCAGGGAGCGCAGGTTCACCCCGTCCCCGGCCCAGTCCTCGGTGAGCAGGAAGGCAAGGTCGATGCGGCCGGAGTTCAGCTCCTGGCGCAGCCGGGAGTCGTCGCAGTGGATGAACTCCAGGCGCACCCCGGGCAGGGCGGCGTGGAAGCGCTCCACCGCCTCGGGCAGGTAGGCCTCGGCCAGGGTGGCCGGGACCCGCACGCACAGGCTGCCCCCAGCCTCGTCCCCGCGCCCCACCTGGTCGCGGATCTCCTCGGCCATGCCCTGCATGCGGCGGGCGTACTCCACCAGCCGCTGCCCGGCCTCGGTGAGCAGCACCTGCCGGCCCAGGCGGTCGAAGAGCCGCACCCCCAGGTCCTCCTCCAGGTCCCGGACCTGGGCCGACACCGTGGACTGGGCCAGGTGCAGTTCCTCCGCGGCCCGGGTGAAGTTGAGCAGCCGGGCCACCGCGGCGAAGGTGTGCAGAAGGCGAATCTCCATGCGGTCCTCCATCGGCCGCCGCGATGGCAGCCAGCGGAAATCATCGTTTGCAGCGATTGAAAGCCTTGAGTAATCGGAATCTATCATCGTTGCAACCACAGGGAGGACCCATGCTCAATGCGACACAGAAGCAGGCTTTCATGACTTTCCACGGCGCGGTGGAGGCCGACCCGGCCCTGGACGCCCGGGAGCGGCACATGGTGCGGCTGGCCGCGGCCATGGCCTTGGGGTGCTACCCGTGAATGGAGTCCCTCCTTGGCGGGGCCAGGGAAAAGGGGCTGGACGAGGCCGCGGTGGGCGCGGTGCTGCTCAACGTGATGATGGTGGCCGCCGGCGCCACCCGGAACAAGGCCCAGGAGGTGTACGAGACCCGGGTCAATCCCGAGTAGACGGGCGCAACGCAGAAGGCCGCCCCGGGGGGCGGCCTTCTCATTTCTCCAGGGACCCGCGGGCTAGCCGATGGGGTCGTTCTTGACCATGTTCCAGATGCCGCAGGGGCAGGCGTTGGCGCAGAAGCCGCAGCCGATGCACTTGTCGGGGTCGGACACCATCTCGAACCCGGCCTTGCCGTCGTCCAGGGACTTGCGCCAGATGGCGCCCTGGGGGCAGATGGACACGCACAGCCCGCAGTCGCGGCACTCGCCGCAGGAGGAGCACTCCCCGGCGCAGGCGTCCAGGCTGCTCCAGCCCTTCACCCGCGGGTCGAAGTACTCCAGGTGCATGCGGGAGTAGTCGATCATTTCCGAGGCCTGGTTCTCCGGCGTGGCATACTCGATGAGCACCCGCGAGTGTTCGGTCATCTCCCGGGTGTCGGAGCGGGGCCGCTTCTCGTCCAGGATGGCGGCGATGGCCCGGGCGGCCTTGCGGCCCGCGCCGATGGCCTCGGTGAGCAGGCCCGGCTTCACGATGTCGCCGATGGCGAACACCTGGGGGTCGGTGGTCTGGTAGATGTCGTTCACGGTCACGAAGCCGCGCTGGGAGGCCACGCTCGCGGGCAGGAACTCCAGGTCCGGGGCGTCGCCGATGGAGATGACCACGGTGTCCGCGGGCAGTAGCTCACCGGTAGTGAGCACCACGCCCTGGTCCGTGACCTCCTTGGTGAAGCAGGGGAAGCGGAAGGTCGCGCCCAGGGCCTCGGCCTCCTCGCGCTCCTTGCCGAAGGAGGCCGGCTTCTGCACGTCGATGAGCAGGACCTCCTTGGCCCCCATGCGGAAGGCCTCGGTGGCCACGTCGCAGCCCACGTTGCCCGCGCCGATGATGACCATGCGCTTGCCCGGCTTGGCCGTGCCGGCCTTGGCCGCGCGCAGGAAGTCGTTGGCCGGGACCAGCTTCTCCTTGCCCGGCACGGGCAGGATGCGGGGCTTCTGCGCGCCGGTGGCGATGACCACGAAGTCGTAGTCGCGCCGCATCTCCTCGAAGCCCTGCTTGGTGAGCTGGGTCGAGAGCTGCACGTGGGGGATGACCGTGCGCACCCGGGAGAGCTCGGTCTCCAGGATCTCCTTGGGCAGCCGGGTGGAGGGGATCACCGAGGTGATCTTGCCGCCCAGCTCCTTCTCCATGTCGTAGATGCGCGCCTCGTGGCCCATGAGCCGCAGCTGCCAGGCCACGGAGATGCCCGCCGGGCCGCCGCCGATGACCGCCACCGTGCGGCCCGAGGGCGTGGGCAGGTCGGGCAGGGTGGCCGAGAGGCTGGCCTTGCCCAGGGCGGACATGTCCGCGGGCAGCATGTGCCGGGTGCCGCGGGTGCAGCCCTCCCGGCAGAGGTTGGGGCACAGGTAGCCGCACACCGAGGCCGGGAAGGGGGTGTAGGCCATGGCCAGCTCCACGGCCTGCTCCATCTTGCCCTGGCGGATGAGCTTCCAGCGCTCGCGCACCGGGATGCCGGTGGGGCACTTGGCCTGGCAGGGGGCCATGTACTTGCGGTTCTCCCACACCGGCACGACGTGGCGCAGGAATCCGGAGTTGATGAGCGGGATGGGCGAGCGGTCCAGGTCGGTGAGGTCGCCGATAAGCCCGCCCCGGCCCAGGTCCGCGTCCCAGACCTCGCGGTGGAACTCGGCCATGGAGCGGCGCTTCTTGGTCAGGCGCTCCAGGGGCGACTTGGCCACCAGCATCTGCCAGTCCGCGCGCTTGGCGAGCTTCTTGTAGAGGTCGGACTTGCCGATGTTCTTCAAGTAGGGCTTTAAGTTTTCCGTGAGCCAGGCCCAGTCCGCATCGGTGATCTCGGCCAGCTTGGCGTCGGCCTGGGAATAGCCCAGGTGCGGGCCGCGGAAGTAGATGCGGCCGCCCACCATGCCCACGCAGGGCCGGTAGCCCAGCACGTTGTCGCGGTCGTGCAGGTCGTTGCCGCAGACCACGGCGATGCCTCCGGCCATGAACTCGGCAAAGTAGTCGCCCACGTAGTCCAGCACCCACAGTTCGGGGTCGGTGAGCCGCGGGTTGCGCTTGGTCATGGTCATGGCCCGCGCGCCGGTGCAGCCGGCCACGAACACCTTGCCCTGGGCCATGGCGTTGCAGCAGCCGTCGCCGGCATTGCCGTGCACCACGATCTCGGCCCCGGCGTTGAGCCAGCCGATGTCGTTGGAGGCCGGCCCGGAGACCTCGATGCGGGTGCCCGGGAAGCCCAGGGACCCCAGGCGCTGGCCCGAGGTGCCGGTGACCGTGATGGTGATGGGCTCCTTCATCGACACCGGCAGCCGGCCGCCGATGCCGTGCTGGCCAAAGGCCTCGATGGTGAGTTCCCGCACCCCGTCGGCCACCGCCTTCTGGATGCGCTCCTCCAGGATCCGGCTCTCGATGCGGGTGCCCTTTTCCTTGCCCGACAGGGCGACGCGTTTGGTCTTCTTGGACATGTGCGTGTCTCCCCCGGTCTAGACCACGTAGCGGATGGCGAGGCGATCCGCGGCGTCCTTGTCGGCGATGCCCAGCGCATCGGACATGCCGATGGGCAGGGAGGTGGAGCGGCCCAGGGGGGCGACGATCTTGCGCAGTTCCATGTCGAAGGACAGGAACACGTCGACCACCCGCTCGGCCACTTTTTCCGGGTCCAGGCGGCGGTACAGCCGCGGGTCCTGGGAGGTTATGCCCTTGGGGCACACCCCGATGTTGCACACGTTGCAGCGGTCGCCCTCGGAGCCCAGGCAGCCCGCGGCGGCCTGCATGAGGTACTTGCCCGTCTGCACCGCGCTGGCGCCCAGCATGATGAGGGCCGCGGCGTTGGCGGCCAGGTTGCCGTTCTTGCCGATGCCGCCGCCGGCGATGATGGGAATCTCGTTCTGCTTCCCGATCTTGGTGAGGGTCAGGTAGCAGTCGCGGATGTTGGAGGCGATGGGGTGGCCCATGTGGTTCATGGACACGTTGTAGGCCGCGCCGGTGCCGCCGTCCTCGCCGTCGATGGCCAGGCCCGCGGCGTAGGGGTTGCGGGTCAGGTTGTTGAGCACGGCGAGGGAGGTGGTGGTGCCAGATATCTTGGGATAGACCGGCACCCGGAATCCCCAGGCCATGCTCATGGACTGGATCATCTTGGCCACCGACTCCTCGATGGAGTACTGAGTCTGGTGGGTGGGCGGGGAGGGCAGGCTCACCCCGGGCGGCACGCCGCGGATGGCGCCGATGAGCTTGTTCACCTTGTGCCACATGAGCAGGCCGCCGTCGCCCGGCTTGGCCCCCTGGCCGTACTTGATCTCGATGGCGCAGGGGTCTTCCTTCATCTCCGGGATGGCGTGGATGATCTCGTCCCAGCCGAAATAGCCCGAGGCGATCTGCAGGACCACGTACTTGAGGAAGCGCGAGCGCAACAGGCGCGGCGGGCAGCCGCCCTCGCCGGTGCACATGCGCACCGGCATGCCCAGCTCCTCGTTCAGGTACGTCACGCCCATGATGAGCCCTTCCCACATGTTGGGGGAGAGGGCGCCGAAGCTCATGGAGCCGATCATGAGCGGGTAGATCTCCCTGACCGGCGGCATCCAGCCCGACTCGGCGAAGGTCTGCATGCCCTCCTGGGGCGGCAGCACGCGGCCGAGCAGGGTGCGCAGGGCGAACTCGTGCCGGCCGGAGTCCAGGGCCGGGTCGGTGAGCATGGAGATGCGGATGAACTTGATGGCGTCCAGCAGGCTGTTGGGGTCGTTGCGCCGGCCGCCCCGGGTGCGCGCCCCGCCGCCGCGGTTCACGTGGAAGCGCAGCTTGTCGATCTCCTCGTTCTTGGCCGGGATGATGGCGTCATTGGGGCACACCAGGTTGCACATGCCGCAGCCGATGCAGGAGAAGGCCGGGTCGGTCTTCTGCCGGATCCCGTAATAGATGGAGTAGTCGGTCTCCGAGGAGCCGGACAGGCCGAAGCTGGTGCGGATCTCCCGCTTGCGGAACACGCCCAGCTCGATGGCCTTGACCGGGCAGACCGTGGTGCAGGACCCGCAGAGGGTGCACTTCTGCTTGTCCCAGAGGACCTGCCAGGGCAGGTCCTTGATGCTCAGTGTTGAAGGGCCAATGGGTGCGTCTGTCGGCATATGCGGATCTCCGTGCGCTTGGGGGTCACGAGGGCGGTGTCCAGGTACATGGGCTGGAAGTCCCGGGACGGGTCGCGGTCCGGGATCACGGCGTCGATGCCGCAGACCTCCGAGGAGAAGGCGTACATCCCGGGCCGGCCGCCCACGATGCCGGGGCGGAGCTTCTTGCGGTCCTGGACCATGAACAGCGTCTTGTCCGGCAGGCAGCCGATGACGCAGTTGGGGCCGTCGATGATGAACTTGCGGCAGACCCGGGAGAGGTTGCGCAAAAACGCGCTGTCCGGGTGCGCGCCCATCTCCTCGGCCTTGAGTGGGGTGATCACGTGCTTGTAGTGGTCCACCGAGAGGTGCAGGTGGTAGAGCGTGTAATGGAGGATGTGGGTGAACACCTCGGAGTCCGAGTTGTACCCCTCGTACCCGGTCACGCCCAGGCCCTGCAGATACTCCCGGATAGGCACGAAGGCGGTGTTCTCGCCGTTGGTCATGGTGGCTACGCCCTGGATGAAGAAGGGGTGGCAGGCGTAGAGATTGATGGCGTAGTTGGTGTTCTGCCGGCCCTGGGCCAGCATGACCCGGGCGGCCAGGTCCCCCCGGTCCAGGCCCAGGTACCTGCCCACGTGCAGGGGATCGCCGATCTCCTTGATCATGATCACGTCGGGCCAGAAGCTGTACACGGTCATGGACTCGTCGGCCGCACCCAGGCGCCTCAGGTCCAGGCGGGTCTGCACGAAGCCCAGGCCGCGCTCCAGTTCGGAGAGCTTGGCCCACGACTTGGGCGGCTCATAGGCGCGCTGCACGTAGCGGTCGGGCTTGGGCACCCCGCGGGGCGCCTTGCCCTTGGGCGCGATGTCCATGGCGTGCTTCAAGGTGAAGCCGGCCTTGTCCATGTACGCGTCTAGGCGGTCCACCCCGGCGTCAGTGAAGATGCCGGAGAGGATGGGCAGTTTCTTGTGCTTTTTCCAGGGGCCGTCCAGGTCGGTGAGGAACAGGCCCACGCCCGAGCCGTCGTGGCCCTCCCGCATGGCGTCCAGGGCCAGGACGCCCTGCATGGGGGAGACCGGGTCGTGGCAGGTCAAGGCGAACAAGCGGCACATGGGGTGCGTCTCCGTGTTGGTGAACTGTGAAGCCGATACTCTACAAAATTATCATTGCCAATCTATTTCGATATGTTACCAGTAGGCTGCCCGGCAGCGAAAAGAAGCCCCCACTGCTGCGCAAGACCGGTCCCAGGTTGGATAGCCCAGGCCCTGTCTTGATCGGGCGCATTCTTGACAATTCCGTCGTGGCGATGGCCGCGCGGCATGTCCGGTGACGGCAAGAGCGCCTGCATATATCAAAATTGTACACAAGTCCAGGGGGAGCCCGTCCTGCCTGCGTCCGCGGGTTTTTCAATCATGCCGCGCGGTTTTCCAGTCCGGCCGCCCCGCCGGGGACAGTCGACTGTGCATGAGCCGTGCCGCCGCGCACGGCGCAACGTCCCGGCCGAGTTGACGAACCCTGCAAATGGATTTATCCGAGGTGCGCGGTATGCAGGCGGAACGCCCCGGGCCCGGACGCACCGGGCAGGCGCTCGCCGGACCAGCACAATCCACGTGGAGGCCACATGCTCTTCGACAGCATTGCACATGCCATGGGCGCCGCGCCCTCGGGCGGGGAGGCAGGGAATCCCCTGGTGGGGCTCATGCCCCTCATCCTCATGTTCGTCATTTTCTACTTCCTGCTCATCCGTCCCCAGCAGAAGAAGGCCAAGCAGCACAAGGAGATGCTCTCGGGCATCAAGAAGGGGGACAAGGTTCTCACCGCCGGCGGCATCTACGGCCGGGTCATGGAAGTGGACGGCGACGTGCTGACCGTGGACATCGGCCACGAGGTGAAGATCGAGGTCAACCGCAACTTCGTGTCCAGCCTGGCCGACCGCGCGCCCAAGGATACGGGCAAGAAATAGCTCCACGCCGGGGTTCCCTTCCCCGGTCACGATTTCGGGCGGCCGCGGCGGGAACCCCGGTTCCCGGCCGCGGCCTTGCCTTGACCCGTGATTCGGCGTAGGGAGGGGGGCCTTCGACCATCCCGCCGGGTTGCCCGGCCTGTCCGTTAGGAGAACCGCATGAGGAGCCTTCGCTTCCGCCTGCTCATCGTCCTGGTGGTCACCGCCATCGGGCTCATCTACCTGCTGCCCTCGCTCACTGGCGAGGACTCGCCTGCGGCCAAGCTGTCCCCGGCCAAGCCCATCAGCCTGGGCCTGGACCTCAAGGGCGGCGTCCACCTCACCGTTGGCGTGGACATCGACACCGCCGTGGCCAACAGCCTGGCCCAGAACGGCCAGGACATCCGCACCCTGGCCCGGGACGAGGGCGTGGTGGTGCTGCGGCCCGCGGTGGAGAAGGGCGTGCTTACCCTGTACCTGGCCGAGTCCGGGCAGCAGGACAAGTTCAACGACCTCCTGGCCAAGAACTACGGCAATCTCAAGGTGATGAGCACCACCGTGCAGGACGACGGCAAGGTGCGCTACGCCCTGGCCATGAATCCCAAGTACAAGCGGACCTTCGAGGCCGAGTCCCTGGAGCAGGCGGTCAAGATCATCCGCAACCGCGCCGACGAGTTCGGCGTGGCCGAGCCGGACATCCGCAAGCAGGAGGGCAACCGCATCCAGGTGCAACTGCCCGGCCTGGACGACCCGCAGCGGGCCAAACGCAACATCAGCCGCACCGCCCACCTGGAGTTCAAGCTGGTGGACGACGCCGTGGACCCGGCCAAGGCCGCCGCAGGCATCCTGCCTCCCGGCCGCGAGCTCATCATGCTGCAGAGCCACCGCAACGTGGACGGCACCTCGGACGAACGGCCCCTGGTGGTGTTCAAGGATGCGGCCCTGACCGGCGAGCACATCTCCAACGCCTATGTGGGGTTCGACTCCACGGGCCCCTACGTGGGCCTGCACTTCGACGCCCAGGGCGGCCGCGCCTTCGCCCGGGTCACCGGCGAAAACGTGGGTAAGCGCCTGGCCATCATCCTGGACGGCAAGGCCTCCTCGGCCCCGGTGATCCAGGACAAGATCACCGGCGGCAAGGCCACCATCACTGGCCGCTTCTCCGACCAGGAGGCCCACGACCTGGCCGGCGTGCTGCGTTCCGGCGCGTTGCCCGCGCCCATCAACATCCTGGAGGAGCGGACCGTGGGTCCCAGTCTGGGCCAGGAATCCATCGACAAGGGCCTCATGGCCGGCGTCATCGGCGCGGCCCTGGTGGTGCTTTTCATGGCCGCCTACTACAGCCTGTCCGGGGTCATCGCCGACCTGGCCCTGGCCCTCAACGTCATGCTCATCCTGGCCGGCCTGGCCGCGTTCGGGGCCACCCTGACCATGCCGGGCATCGCGGGCATCGTCCTGACCATGGGCATCGCCGTTGACAACAACGTGATCATCTTCGAGCGGATACGCGAGGAGCTGCGCCGGGGGCTCACGGTCAAGGCGGCCATCGAGGAGGGATACTCCCGGGCCATGGTGACCATCCTGGACGCCAACGTGACCACGGTCATCGCCGCGGCCATCCTCTACCAGTTTGGCACGGGCCCGGTGCGCGGCTTCGCAGTGACCCTGATCCTGGGCATCGTGTCCTCCATGTTCACGGCCATCTTCGTCACGCGCCTCATTTTCGACCTGTGGACCGCCCGAAAAGATGCCGGCGCGGCCTTAAGCATCTAGGGAGCAACGGCCATGGGACTGCACATCATCCGACCCGACACCAACTTCAACTTCATCGGCATCCGCAAGCTGATGCTGGCCATCTCCGGGGCCATCATCGTCCTGGGCATCCTCTCCCTGGTCTGGAAGGGCGGCCCCCGCTGGGGCATCGACTTCGCCGGCGGCGTCACCGTCCAGGTGAAGATGAACCAGGCCGTGGACCTGGGCAAGTTCCAGGACGTCCTGGCCGCTTCGGACCTGCCCGGCATGCTGGTGCAGAGCTACGGCCATGGCAAGGACAACGAGTACCTGGTGCGCCTCTCGGCCATGGACGTGAGCGCCGAGCAGGCCAGCGGCAAGGTCAGTGAGGCCCTCAAGGCCAAGCTGCCCGACAATCCTTTCACGATCCAGCGCCAGGAGATGGTGGGCCCCAAGGTGGGGGCAGACCTGCGCTCCAAGGCCATGGAGGCCATGTTCTACGCGGTGTTGCTCATCGCCATCTACATCTCCGGCCGCTTCGAGCAGCGCTGGATGGCGGCCGGGATCATGGCCGCGGGCCTGGCCGGCGGCATGTACGTCTTGGGGGTGCTGGGCTTGTCCATGGCCTGGATGACCATCGGCGCCTTGATCATCACCCTGGTGCTGTGCTGGAAACTCAAACTCAACTACGCCCTGGGCGCGGTGGTGGCGCTCATCCACGACGTGTTCATCACCGTGGGGGTGTTCTCCTTCCTGGACAAGGAGTTCGACCTCACTACCGTGGCCGCGCTGCTCACCATCATCGGCTATTCCCTGAACGACACCATCATCGTGTACGACCGCATCCGGGAAAACCTGCGGGCCAAGAGCTCCCCGGACTTGGCCACCATCATCAACCACTCGGTGAACCAGACCCTGTCCCGCACCCTGCTCAC
>JAEXTU010000076.1 GCA_023453335.1 Pseudomonadota bacterium
CCTCCTGCACTCGGTGCGCGGCGCGCTCAAGGCCGTGCTCATGCACGTGGACCCGGCCGCCGTCCGCCGCCTGAACCTCTCCACCACCCTCTCCACCAACGCCATCGTGGAGAGCAAGACCGAGGACGTGGGCGTGCTGGTCAGCGCCGGCCCGGGCATCGACCCCGAATACTACCATGTGGGCGGCCACTACCACGCCATCGACGGGTTCATCGACCACCGCGGGCACGAGGTGGCCCCCCTGGACGCCGCCGGCCTGGCCGCCGCGGCCACGGCCATGCGCGCCGCCGGGATCAAGGTCTTCGCCAGCGTGGGCAAGTTCTCCACCCGCAACCCGGCGCACGAGGCGGCCATGGCCGCCGCGGTGGCCGGTGACGCGGACTTCGTGACCCGGGGGCACGCCATCTCCGGGGTGCTGGGCTTCCCCCGCCGGGTGGCCACCGCCTATTTCAACTCCGCGGTGTGGCGGCAGTACAACGACTTCGCCTGGGCCGTGGAGGAGAGCGTGCGCGACTTCGGCCTCGCCTGCGAGGTGAACATCCTCAAGGCCGACGGCGGCACCATGCCCCTGGAGCTCTCCAAGTCCCTGCCCGTGGAGTCCATCCTGTCCGGCCCGGCGGCCAGCGTCATGGGCATCATCGCCCTGTGCGACATCCGGGAGGACTGCGTCATCCTGGACATCGGCGGCACCACCACGGATATCGCGGTGTTCGCCGGCGGCGCGCCCCTCATCGAGAACGACGGCATGACCGTGGGCTCCTACCCCACCCTGGTGCGGGCCTTGAAAATCCGCTCCATCGGCATCGGCGGGGACTCGGCCCTGGGCGTCTCCGCCACCCTGGGGGTGACCGTGGGGCCGGAGCGCAAGGGTCCGGCCCTGGCCACCTGGGCCCTGGGCGGGGCCACCGCCTGCACCCTGGGCCACGCCGGCGGCCTGCCCCGCGAGGTGCGGGGCAAGGTCTGCGTGCCCGCGCTCACCGACGCCCTGAACGTGCTGGGCCACTGCGCCTTCGGCGAGGTGGAGGCCTCGCGGCACGGCATCGCCAAACTGGCGACCCTCTGGGACATGAGCCCCGAGGACCTGTGCGGCCACGCCGTGGACTTTGCCCTGGCCAAGATTCGCGAGGCCATCGACGACCTAGTGGACGAGATCAACGAGCGGCCGGTGTACACCATCTTCGAGCTGCTCAAGGGCAAGCGCATCAACCCGCAGCGGGTCTACATCATGGGCGGCCCGGCCCGGGCCTTCGCCCCGCTCCTGGAAAAGGCCCTGGGCCGCGAGGTGGTGCTGCCCGAACACTTCGCCGTGGCCAACGCCATCGGCGCGGCGCTCACCCGCACCACCCTGGACGTGGAGCTGTTCGCCGACACCCAGCGGGGCACGCTGTTCATCCCCAGCCTGGGGGTGACCCGGGAGATTCCCAAAAACTACACCCTGCTCCAGGCCCAGGCCGAGGTGAAGGTGGCGCTCATCGAGCACCTGCGCCATTTGGGCGTGGAGGTGGGCAACGACGAGCCCCAGATCCTGGAGGCCGGGTCCTTCAACATGGTGGAGGGCATGATGACCATGGGCAAGAACATCCGCGTGCGCTGCCAGGTGCGGCCCGCGGTGGCCAAGGTCTTCGGCCGGGAGAATTGAGGAAACCGCCATGCTCGAAGCAAAAAACCGCCTGGGCATCGTCTTCTTCCCGGCCTTCGACTGGGCCATCTCCGCCACCCACCCCGAGCGGGAGGAGCGGCTGCTCTACACCCAGGACCAGTTGAAGGAGGAAGGCCTCTTCGACATCGACGGGATCACCGAATACAAGCCCGAGATCGCCACCCGCGCCGACGTGGAGCGGGTCCACTTCTGCATCCCCGCGGTGGAGAACGTCTGCACCAAGAGCCACCTCATCTCCGCGGGCGGGGCCATCAAGGCCGCCCGCCTGGTGGTGGAGAAGGAGGAGGAGCGCGCCTTTGCCCTGATCCGGCCCCCCGGGCACCACGCCATGAAGGTGGTGCACGGCAACCGCGGGTTCTGCAACATCAACATCGAAGCGGTGATGATCGAGCACCTGCGGGAGCACTACGGGGTGAAGAAGGTGGCCATCGTGGACACCGACTGCCACCACGGGGACGGCACCCAGGACATCTACTGGCACGACCCCAACACCCTGTTCATCTCCCTGCACCAGGACGGCCGCACCCTGTACCCGGGCACCGGGTTCCCGGCCGAGCTGGGCGGCCCCAACGCGCTGGGCAAGACCATCAACATCCCCCTGCCCCCGGGCACCAGCGACGAGGGCTTCCTGGCGGTCATCGAGCAGATCGTGCTGCCCATCCTGGCCGACTTCAAGCCGGACCTGGTGGTGAACTCCGCGGGCCAGGACAACCACTTCACCGACCCCATCACCAACATGAACTTCTCGGCGCTCGGTTACGCGCGCCTCAACGAGCTGCTGAGGCCCGACATCGCGGTGCTGGAGGGCGGCTACGCCATCCAGGGCGCCCTGCCCTACGTGAACCTGGGCATCTGCCTGGCCATGGCCGGGGTGGACTACTCCGGGGTGCGCGAGCCGGGCTACGACCCGGCCAAGCTGCGCCAGTCCGCCAAGGTGGACGAGTACATCGCCCACATCTGCGGCGAGATTCCCCGGCTCTACTTCGACCCGCCCAGGAGCGCGCTCAAGGGCGAGGAGTACGAGGGCTGGTTCTCCCGCACCAAGGACATCTACTACGACACCGACGGGATCAGCGAGTCCCAGGTGGAGGCGGTGATGCTCTGCGACCACTGCCCGGGCACCCTCAAGATCGAGACCTGGTCCACGGTAAACCCGCTGTCGCTCTGCGTGGAGATCCCCCGCACCGCCTGCGAGCACTGCCACGGCAAGGGCATCCAGGTCTTCGAGGAGGGCCAGGTCAAGGGCAACTACCGCTACGTCCAGCTCATCAACCGCAAGGACAAGGACTACCGGCAGCAGGGGTTCTAGGGCGGTTGCCGCCAGGCCAGTGCCCGCGCGGCGAGACGGCCGGGCGATTCGTGAATCGCCCCTACGGAAGAGGGCCCCGCCCGTGCGCGGGCGCGCCTCTTTCCGGGGCGCAATCATCCGAAAGAAAACGTATCCCCCACTGCAGCTTGGCTCTCTCTGTGTAGGGGCGATTCACGAATCGCCCTGCTTCATGAGCACCTCTCCGTCACCCAATTTTCACAATCCATAAAAACGCATAAATCCGGGATGTTGCACGCGCATTCCGGACTGCCCCCTTCCCAATGTCCTGGTTTTGGACTAGAGTCCGCCCGGCTATCCACGTCGGCCTGCCTGGAATTTTTTCGCGGGTCCCGCGCCCGCCCCAGACCCTGATTCGTTGCGTCATGCGTTCCTTGGCCCCAAGGAACCCGCCGGCTGTTCCACCCGGACAGGCCGGCACAAGGAGTGGCCATGAGCACGTCCGCAGCAGCGCAGTTCGCCAGCGCCTTTCTCGGCCGGCCGGTCATCGACAAGTCCGGGGCCGCCGTCGGCACCCTGTGGGACCTCTCCATGGAGCGCACCGAGCGGCGGCTGCCCCACATCTCCAGCCTGGTGGTCAAGATGCCCGGGGAGCTGGCCGCCATCCCCTGGGCCGGGGTGGACCTGTTCACCGCCCGGATCATCGCCGTGGACCTCACGCGGGTGGAGCCCCTGCCCTTCGACCCGGAGACCGCCCCGGACATTCTGGTGCGCCGCGACATCCTGGACAAGCAGATCGTGGACGTGGAGGGCGCGCGCCTGGTGCGGGTCAACGACCTCAAGATGGAGACCTGCCGCGACGCCCTGTGCGTGACCGCGGTGGATGCGGGCATGCGCGGCATGGCCCGCCGCCTGGGCCAGGAGAAGCTGTGGTCTTCCATCGCCGGGCTGTTCCGGCGCTCCCTGCCCAAGCTGGAGATCGGCTGGGAATACGTGCAGCCCCTGCACGAGAGGGCCACCGGCCTGACCCTGCGGGTCACCCGCGAGAAGCTGGCGGACATGCACCCCGCGGACCTGGCCGAGATCATCTCCCAGCTGCCCCACTCCGAGGCCGAGTCCATGCTCCAGAAGCTGGACCACGAAACCGCGGGCGAGGCCCTGGCCGAGCTGGACACCGAGGTGGGCGGCCGGCTCCTCAGCCGCCTGGACAAGGAGTACGCCTCGGACATCCTGGAGGAGATGGCCCCGGACTCGGCCGCGGACGTGCTCACCGAGCTGCCCGACGACAAGGCCCAGGAGCTCCTGGAGCTCATGGACGACGAGGACGCGGAGAAGATCCAGGAGCTCATGGAGCACGAGGAGGACACCGCGGGCGGCATCATGCTCAACGAATTCGTGGTCCTGCCCCCGGACATGACCGCGGACGACGCCCTGGCCACCATCCGCGCCCAGGCCGAGGAACTGGAGTACATCTACTACGTCTACGTCCTGGACGCGGCGGAAAAGCCCCTGGGCATCGTGAGCCTGCGCGACATCCTGGCGGCCAAGCCGGGCCAGACCCTGGCCGAGATCATGAACGAGAACCTCAAGACCGTGGCCGTGGACGCCCCGGTGGACGAGGTGCTGGACCTGGCCGAGAAGTACGGGCTCCTGGCCGTGCCCGTGCTCGACGAGGACGGGGCCATGGCCGGGGTGGTCACCGCCGACGACATGCTGAGCCTGTCCTTGAGCTTCGCCCTCCGCTGGAAGCGCATCGGCCGGCACGCCTGAGCCGGCGAGGATATTCGTAGGGGACTGCGCATGCTGGGCAAGCTGAACCGCCGCAACATCCTGCTCTTCCTGAGCGTGCTCGGGCCGGGCATCATCACCGCCAACGTGGACAACGACGCCGGCGGCATCACCACCTATTCCCTGGCCGGGGCCCACTACGGCCTGAGCCTGCTCTGGATGATGCTGCCCACGGCCGCGGCCCTGGTGGTGGTGCAGGAGATGTGTTCGCGCATGGGGGCGGTCACTGGCAAGGGCCTGTCCGACTTGATCCGCGAGCGCTTCGGCGCGGCAGTGACCTTCTACGTCATGATCGCCCTGTACCTGACCAACCTGGGCAACACCGTGTCCGAGTTCGCGGGCATCGCCGCCAGCCTGGAGATCTTCGGGCTGAGCCGCTACGTGACCGTGCCCATCGGGGCGCTCCTGGTCTGGCTGCTCATCGTCAAGGGCTCCTACAAGCTGGTGGAGCGGGTGTTCCTGTTCGCCTGCGTGATCTACCTGGCCTACCCGGTGGCGGCCTTCATGTCCCACGCGGACTGGGGCGCGGTCATGGCCGCCACGGTCAAGCCGGAGATCCGCTGGGACGCCGGCTACCTGGCCATGATGGTGGGCCTGGTGGGCACCACCATCGCGCCCTGGATGCAGTTCTACCAGCAGGCCTCGGTGGTGGAGAAGGGCATCACCAAGGAGCAGTACGCCTTCGCCCGGCTGGACGTGATCGTGGGCTGCGGGCTGGCCATCGCCGTGGCCTTCTTCATCGTGGTGTCCTGCGCCGCGGCCATCCACCAGCAGGGGGAGAACATCGAGACCGCGGCGGACGCGGCCCTGGCCCTGGCCCCGGTGGCCGGCCGGTACGCCTCGGCCCTGTTCGCGGTGGGCCTGTTCAACGCCTCGCTCTTCGCGGCCTGCGTGCTGCCCCTGGCCACCTCCTACTACATCTGCGAGGGCATGGGCTGGGAGCTGGGCGTGGACAAGGACTTCACCCGCGCGCCCCAGTTCTTCTGGCTGTTCACCACCACCATCGCCATCTCCGCGGCCTGCATCATGATCCCGGGCGCGCCGCTCATCGCCATCATGTACGTGTCCCAGGTGGTCAACGGCGCGGTGCTGCCCGCGGTCTTGGTGCTCATGCTGCTCATCATCAACCAGAAGCGCATCATGGGCGAGTTCGTGAACGGCCCGGTGTTCAACGCCGTGGCCTGGGGCACGGTGGCCCTGGTCACGGCCATGACCCTGTTCATGACCCTGGACACCATCCTGCCGGGATTCATGGGAAGGCTGCTGGGGTAGGGGGCGGGGCGCAAAGAGAAGAAAAAGGGGGCCGCAAGGCCC